>CANJVS010000010.1 GCA_947477755.1 Verrucomicrobiaceae bacterium
CGAGGCCAAGGACTCCGCCGATGAAGACGGCAAGTTCGCCATCGGCCTGCGCATCTCCGTTCTCAACGGCGCACCCGCCAAGCTCAAAGTGAAGTGCAGCATCAGCAAAACGATCACCGACGAGATCGAAAGCCAGGTGGACGACCCTGAGCAGATGAAACTGCTGTAACCCAACATCATCCAAAACCCCGAAGATCAATCATTATGACACCCGCAGACATCATCGCCTGGTCGTTGGCACTAGGCCTCGCCTGGGTCGTTCTCGCCCTGTGCATCCCTATTGAGCGCTGGATAGAGCTTCACATGCAGCGCCGAGTGCGCCACAAAGGCTTGGAAAGGCGACTGGAAGAACTGGAACGTCGCTTCAAGGAGCAGTCTCCGCCCGAGGCGTGAAGTTGACTCCCAACGCAGGCCATGCCCCGCCTGCGCTACCGTGCCCCGAAATCTCCCTCCAGTCTGGAGGCGCGCTTCCTGATGCTCTGGAACCACGTCAAAGGACCGGACTTGGAGAGGGAATACCGCTTCCACCACGAGCGGCGTTGGAGGGCTGATTTCGCGCATGTAGGGGCGCGTGTGTTGATCGAGATCGAGGGCGGCATCTGGGTGAACGGCCGCCACAATCGCGCCGCTGGTTTCAATGCCGATCTGGAGAAATACCTCGCCGCAGGTCTCGCTGGCTGGCGCGTGTTCCGATTCGGACCCGATCAGATCACGCTGGAGAATGTGGAGCGTTTGGCTGATCTAGTGCGCGACGAAATCAGGCGGTTTTCCACCGAATCCACTTCGGTCAAAAATCAGCAAATCGTTGATTCTGAATCGCTAGACGCGAATTCGGCAGTAAAAAAAGTGGAAAGCTGAAATTCGCGTTCTCATGGAATTTGCGTGGTGGTGTGAGAACCCAGGGTCACAGACGAGCACGGAAAGAGATTCCCTTGCAAGGAGCGGCACACATCGGCACACCCACACGTGGAGCGCTGCTTGACATTGATCCTGCACAAGGATCAACTGCCTTATCTCGATCAAATACCTGATGAGGCTCTCCGAACTCAATCAAAAGTGGCATGACTATCTCGCGAGTGATGCGTGCCCACCTGTGCTTGGTCTGGCACCAGTCAACGACGAGGAATTAACTGCACTCACCATTGGGCTTCGTGGGCGTGGAGGTGAACCTGCCGATATCCTGATCAATCGCCTGAGCGATTACCCTGCTGCGGGGGCGCTGTGGCTGGCAGCAATGAGTGCGAAGGCTTACCGTGATGGCAATTTCTGGGACAACTTTGCGTCCGACACGGGCTACGCATACCCGGCCCATGGACCGTGCCGAATGAGTCTCCGAACGAATTTTCGGCACACATGTCGGGCTGTAATGTCTCGCTTTACCGCACCCTTGTTGGACAGCCACTTCCACTATGTGGAATTCCTTTTCCATGCGGGGCTGCCGCTGTGTCATGTGCCTGCTTTCGCGGAGGCAGTGCGACGTGTTGAGCGACGCGAAGGCTTGCCAGACGTCTCGGATGCTGAAGCTGGTGAGTGGTTGAGAGACCGGGTGCTTGATCAAATTCCTCAAGGGCTCGAGACATTGCGAAAAAGCCTCGTCGGCGCAGCAGGACCCACGGTTTGCGAGGCGGCGTTGAGATTCCTGCACGATGAAGGGCAGGCAACCGTTAGTCAGGCTCTGGAAAATGAATTGGAACGAGTCTTTGGTCGCTCAGATGCTGGTGGGCGCGAACTTCGGCGCTCGGCTCGCCCCCCGTTTCTTCGGCTTGGCAAGGATGGAACGTCGCTGGAAATTTGCGGGCCAGCCCAACAGCCGGTGCTCTTCACGGCCAGTGGTGTGCGTTGGCTGGTCGAGGGCAGAGTGCATCGCGTGGCATTTGGTGAAGAGATGAGTTGTGCGGTTGACGCTGATACCTCCGTCGAAGTGCAGCTCACAGGTTTGGCCAGCGGTGCTGCACCCATGTGGAAATTCGATCTGGCTTGGCCTCCGCAAGGGGGGGGATTTTGGCTGTTTGATGGCGTATCGCATCGGCAACGGCACATCGCCACACAGGGTAACCAAGTCGAAGTCCAGGGCGGGGAGTATTGGCTGGTTCATTCTACTGACCATGCTGTGAGCGGTGTCGCGGATTCGCTGTTTTGGGAAGATGGCCTGCGTGTGAGTTCGCGTGTCCGAGTGAAACCACACCCACAAGTGGATCTGCACAATGAAGCTGGTGAACTGGTTGTCACACTTCAGGCAAAAGCTGCCCCTTTGATCGAATGGGAGGGCAGCGGTATCATCACTGATGACAGCGAGCGCTTGCTTCGTGGCTCCGAGGCACGACTCGCAGTGTGGCTGCCCAGGGGAACAGAAGACCTCGGGTGGGTGCTGCGACTGGAGTGTGAGGGCGAGGCATGGGAACAGCCTCTTGCCTGCTCTGAAGAGCTTGTAGGTGCTTTTGTTCGCGCAACCTCATCACCTGCCGATGAATGGCTTTCCATGCTTGCAGCCGGGTTGTGGTTGGTGCGTGCATCACTCAAGAGACGCGGGCACACTGAGACCACTTCTGAGGCTTTGGTCTGGCAGGGACTGGGTCAGCGCACACTTGCTGGTGATTGGACTCTGAGCGCCCTGCCGACGAATTTTCTAAAGCAGGACAGCAGCGGCTTCCAGATTACAGCGCAGGAGCTTCGGCATGTTTCTGATGATCGCAGGCTGCATCGTTTGGCATTCAAGATAGAGGGTGCAACGCGATCCTTTGCCTGGGCACAGGACGGAGTTTTTCTGGAATCTTATGAGCGCAGGCCGGGTGAGCGAAGCTGGCCAACTACTCGACGCCTTGGCGAATCTTTTGTGGCGGACATTGTGTCTGTTAAATGGCTGCGCGTTTGGCGTCAGCCATTGGGTGCATGGCGGGTGACATTGGGGGAGCAAACAGTTGTGGCCGTTGATGCTTTTGCGCCGCGCACGTTCGTGGACATCAGCCTCGCCAATCTTGCGACGCGATTCCCCATGGGTGGTCAGCTTGTGTGGCATGACGAACATCGTGATGTCATAGTAGCTCGCTTTTCACGACCGCTGTCCGCGCAGCAACTGACATTGGCTGGTGACAGTTCCATGCGCACACTTGATGCCCATCTAGGCGAGATGCCAAGCGAGTTGCGATTGTTGGTCAGAGAATTGATAACTGGTTCCTTGGTTGAACTTCCGACGGTGACAACGCCTGCCGGATTGATAACTTGGGTAGCCGATAGCGGCGAGCCGCAAGCTGCTGTAAAACTGAGTCAGGCGACCATTGGCGGCGGTCAACTTCACGTTGAGCTTTGTCGTGATGGCTGGCCAACCGGTCTATGGGTGGCAGAGGTCGAGTTACGACGTGATGCCAGTTCAACCTGGGAGCCGCTCTGTTCTGCCCATGGCAAGCATCTGCCTCTTGTGATTGTGCAGCCTCCAACAACACCGCCAAGGACTTATCGTGAAAAGGCGTTCTGGGAGTTCTTTGGGCGCGGATTCAACGTCCCACCGCCCATTGCAGGTTTGGCAACTGACCCAACCCAGCTCGCAGTTATGCTGACTGAAGTGCCAAAACTCCTGGCACGCCCCTATCATGCCAAGGAGCAGGACTATGTGGTGTCACTGGACAGCTTACATTGGTGGTTGATTGAGCAGGCTGAATGGCTCTTGGATCAAGGTGATGGTTCAGCGGAGGCGCTCGGGGATGCCCTGATTGACGCAGCAAGCTCGGAGCCTGATGACACTGCAAGGCGTGGTTTGCTCGTGAGTATGCCTCACCTCTTGGCACTTCCTGGCAAAGCCTACGCCAGTCTGCCGCCGATAACGCCTCAGCGGCGAGCATTGCAATGGATAGGGCATCTCTGCGGGTATGAGAGCAGCGCTCAATTCTTCAAGGCAGCCATCGAGCCTTGGCAGGTTGGAGCGGTGACTCGTCTGCCTGATGTTTTCAATGTGTTGCAACGGTTTAGCAATTTCAGACAGGTGCTCAATGGCATAACTGGCAATCTTGAGTTGTCGGGCTTCAAGCTGACGGACTACTTCGAGAAAACCATCGGGCCATGGGCTGGGGCTGTCCATGATGGTGAAGAGCTGGATGAGATGGATGTGCTGGGAAAACGCCACGCCCATCGAGTGCTTGCAAGCGCGAGAGACAGGCTCATACGACACACTCAAGTTTCTGGCATGACCAAGGCACAGCCGTTGTTGCAGAGTGCCGAATTCTTTCGCGCTGAGTTGCGACAAGCTATTGAGGGTGGTTCTACGTTCATTCCAGGAAATACCACCACTCCACCTTGGCTGCGATGTGAGTTGGATGACGTGCCAGCATTGGCATCCCTCAACTCTTTCTGCTCACTACTCGCTCTTGCCATGAGGGCCAAGGGTGTAGGACGATTGTCACTGCGCCCACTCGTCACGAAGATCATCACACGGCACGGCATTGGCAGCTACCGCAGCGCTGTGCGAGTGGTGCATGAGGTCGCTCCAGAGTTGCTCGGTTACTACCTCATGCTCTGGGAACTGGTGCTGCGAACACAGCCGGCTCCAGCGCCTCAACCATTATCCTTCAAACTCCATGCTTGAATCCAATCCTATCCTGCTCGGCCAAAATATTGAAGGCACGGTGCGCCGCTATTTGAAAGCAGCCTTGCCGATCAGTTCTCGTTACCCGCAATTGCGCGGCGAGATTCATGGTGCTTTGGAACAGCCAGGGGTCTTGATGAAAGGACCATTCATCGAGGCTCTGCCGGATTTCATCAAAGGGCGGTCGCTGGCTCAACTGAGCGCGGGAGGAGTCCTGCATTCGCTGTTCTCTCAATTGCCGGAACATGAATTCCAAAGGCCACTTCATGAACATCAGGACGAGGCTGTGCGCCTGCTGGCGGCTGAGCAGAAGAACATCATAGTGTCCACTGGCACTGGTAGCGGGAAGACGGAAACCTTCCTCTACCCCATCCTCGATTCGCTGCTGCGTGAGTCCGCAGAAGAACGCAGCCAGCCTGGGGTCCGCGCACTGCTAATCTACCCGCTCAATGCGCTGGCGAATGATCAGCTCTCCAAACGCATCGTGCCGCTCTTTGTGCATCGGTTCGCCGAGCAGGGCATCACCGTGGGGCGCTACACGGGGCTCACGAGATCAGGGCAGCAACGTGTGAACGCGGAGCAGGAGGTGCTGGGAGGCGATCCCTTCTTTCGCGAACAGTTGGGCTGGAGATCGGTGCCGGACACATGGCGGCTTACTCGTGAGGAGATGCTGGAGCGCCCTCCGCATGTGCTCATCACGAACTACGCGATGCTGGAGCACCTGCTGCTCTTTCCGAAGAACGCTCCTTTATTTCGCGGCGCACGCCTGCGTTTCGTCGTGCTTGATGAGGTCCATACATACGCAGGCGCACAAGCCACAGAGGTTGCCTTCCTGTTGCGCAAACTACGTCGCCGCCTCAATCTGAATTCGGACGACGTGCGCTGCGTGGGAACGAGCGCCAGCTTTGCCAAGGGCGATACAGCACGGCGGCGCATCCTGGACTTCGCGAACAAGCTCTTCGGTGCGCCGTTCCATGAGGTGGTGCGTGGCACCCGAGAGGAGCATCTGCTTTTGCGGGATGATAAAAAGCCTATATTCTCCCTGTCGGCGCAGGTGTGGAGTCAACTCGGTGATGCCCTGACCAAGGGCGCGAGCCAACCGGAGCAGATCATAGAAAAGTGGAATGATGCCGTGGCTAAGATTGGCACGATCCCATCGCTGGCCATCCCGCCTGACGAAGTGCCAGCCAACGAGCGGGAGGCCGCCTTTGGGCGGGCACTCGCCCAACGCTTTGCCCCGTGCCGGGAGATTCGCGCCGCCTCGAAGCTGCTTGCCGGGGCGAGTCGGCCTGTGCCATTCGCTCGGGCGGCAAAGGAGCTGTTTGCCAATGAAGCGGACGCAACACAACAGCAGGCCGCGCTTACTGGCCTTGTTGCTGTGGGCATACGCGCACGGTTGCGGGACGGTGAATTTTCACTGCTGCCTGCGCGCTACCATTTCTTCACCAACGGGCTCGACAATGCCACGGTGCGTTTGAGCGGCGATGCCGAAGGCTTTGAGGCTGCGGAGCTTGGGTCCCGCTATGCAGAGCCAGATGGTCACTTCCGCTATCGCCTGCTCGCGTGCCGGAAGTGCGGCCAGCCTTATGTGGAAGGCTTTACCTGTGGTGACACGCTGCTACCCCGTACACCGGAAAATGGCAGTAAGTCACGCCGTCAGATCTTCATGCTCAATGGTGACTCAACGCGTGTTGAGGACGAGGAGGATGGAGAAGCCACCGATGACTCGACGGCTGAGTATTGGTCCATTGATCCGGCCACTGGCCAGCTTGATCCTACCGACGGCACCGGGATTCGCCTCGAGGTCGCGAAGATGAAGGAAGATGACGAAGATGGTCGTCGCTACATGCGCAAATGCATCGCCTGTGGTGCCACCGCAGGAACGGACGCCGAGGTGGTCACGGGCTTTCATCCCGGCGACTTCATGCTCAGCGCGGTGGTTGCAGATGCGCTCTATCAAAACCTACCGCCACGGCCCACCGACAGACCGACGGCTGGAAAAGGTCGTCGCTTGTTGGTCTTTTCCGACAACCGTCAAGACGCAGGGCAGTTTGCTCATTCGCTGCAACGAACCAGTGAGGAGATTCACCTGCGCTGGGCAGTGATGAAGGCGTTTGGCCAGGACGCTGGCAGGGTAACGCTCACCGGCTTGCGCAATGAGGTGGTGAACGTGCTCGGTGGCGCTCGGTGCTTCGTGGATAGCGCGGGTGAGGTGATCCAGACGGTGGAGGATTTGGAGAGCTTTGTGTGTGGGCGGCTTGCCGCTGAGTTCTGCCTGCCCACAGGGCGAAGAAACTCACTGGAGGCACTGGGATTGGTGCGTGTGAGCTATCAGCGTGCGGCTTTGCAGCAGGCGGCGGAGACGCTCATTCCTTATCTGCCTGCGGAGCTGCAATCCCAGGCAACATCTTTGCTGGAGGTGCTTTTGGAGACGGTGCGACGGAACCGATGCATCACCGCCCCTCCGAGCGTGAGCCTGAGTAGCACGCATGTCTGGGGCACAGAGTTTGTGAACACAGACCGACAGTTCCAACTCGTGGGCAGCAGTCCGCAAGTAAGGTTTGGCTGGCAGGCCAGCGTGAGTTTGAATGGTCACCTGTCGCACAACAGACGCAGTCATTTCCTGGCGAAGCAGCTTGGCCTCGCCAACTGCAACGAACTCCTGGCGCGTGCCTTTGCCGCACTGTGTGAGGTGGAGCTTATCGTGCCTACTGAGCCAGGCTTCGTGCTGGATGTGCGCAAGCTTGTCTTCGAGGATGGTCGCCAAGAGAGTCTCCATCGCTGTCGAGATTGCGGCTGGCGGCAGTTCTCCCAAGTGAACCTGAAGTGCGCAGCTTTCCGGTGTGGCGGCACACTGGAACTGCTTGCTAACGAAGAGCGTGCGGCTGAGCAACGCGACGCACATTACTTCCGCCTCTACCTCCAACCAAGCTATGCAGGGAAGGTGGCTCGCGAGCACACGGCGGCGATCAGCGGCAAGCGCCGTGAGGAGCTGGAGTTCAATTTCAAGGCAGGCACGGTCAGCGTGTTGAGCTGCACAACCACGATGGAACTGGGTGTGGACATCGGTGAACTTGAGGCGGTTGTATGTCGCAACGTGCCACCTGGAATTCAGAACTACCAGCAACGCACGGGCCGCGCCGGGCGGCGTGCGCAAGCAGCACCCGTGAGCGTGACTGTGGCGATGAATCGGAACTACGATCAGGCCGAGTATCACGATGCTGAGAGGTATCTGGGCAGGGAACCTGCCACGCCTCATGTCCATCTGGCCAATGAACGACTTTTCCGCAGGCATCAGTTCTCGGTGCTTCTTCGTGGACTGCTCCAGCATCGTGGCGTGGCTGACAGGATGGGCGGCTCTCCCACACTCAAGGTATTCTTTGGTGAGAACTTCGTCGAAGACACTCAAGCGCTCTTCCTTGCGGACTCACTTGCTTATCTCCAGAGGGAAGACGGCGGAAAACCTCTGGTTCGTCAAGCACTCGAACTTGCGGAAGGACTGCCCACAGGTCTGCAAGCAACGACAGGTGAGTTGATCGAAATGTTCTTGGGCCGTGAGCTTTCCGCCGAGGGCCTGCGTGGCATTGCCGACTGGTATGGCGAACGCTGGCGCTACTACCATGAGCGTTATCAGGAGGCCCACGCGCTGGGCTTGGCAGGACAGCGCGCAGCCACTTTCTGGTCTATCCAACTGGAGAAATGGGAAGACCAACTGCTCATCAACTGGCTGCCACGTTTGGGGTTCATCCCCAGCTACACTTTCCCAGTCAACAACGTGCAACTTGAAGTGCTCACTGGTGATCGCCCCAACATGAACCACACACCGTGGGAGGATGACATTCAGCTACTCCGAGATGCGCGGATGGGTATTGCTGAGTATGCGCCGGGCGCGCAAGTCATTGCCGCCGGGCGTGTGTGGGAGAGTTATGGCATCGGGCACTATCCGAAACACTTCATGCCCACTCGCTACTACCGCGAATGCCAGCATTGCCGACATGTCGAGATCGCCGAGGCCTACGAAGACTTCGACACATCCTGTTCAAGCTGTGGCCAGCTTGCAGGCAAAGGTCAACGCGCCTTCATCGAGCCCAAGAGCTTTGTTACTTTCAGCGGCAATCATCAAGGGAAAGACCCTGGCCTGACTCGCCTCCGCCCGCCGCCCGCGCGAGAGGCCCGACTGCTGAGCGCTGCACCGGAGAGCCGCTATGAACTCACCAATGTGCCACGCACCCTACGTGCCATGCAGGACGCCATGGAGGGCCGGATGTTCGTGGTGAACAATGGGCGAGGCAGCGGCTTTCTGCGCTGTCAGTGCGGCTATGCGAAGCTGCTGAAAAACACCGGCGCACATCAGCTTGAGGTAAAGAATGCCACGCACAGGACGCCGTATAATCAGCCATGCACCGCCAACGCGCAGACCAAGTGGAAGCGTGAAGACCTCGCTCATGAATTCCGCACCGATGTGTTACAACTGCGCTTCGATTTGCCCATTCCGGTGCCATTTGAAATCATTGAAGACCAGCGCGAGGCGTGGCGAGATGGGTTCATACGCACGCTTGTGGAGGCCGTGCGATTGGGGGCTGCCCTCATGCTGGAGCTGGACGCTCGCAGCTTCAGCGGCACGTCACGGCTATGGCGTGCCGGGCACCCTGAGGTCGTGCTCTATGACAGCGTGCCAGGGGGTGCAGGCTACTGCCAGCTCGTGAATGCCCACACCATGTGTGAACTACTGGAGCACGCGATGCTGGCGTTGGATTGTCCGGCGGGCTGCTCTCACGCCTGCCGTGCATGTTTGCACACATATGACAACCAGGCTCAATGGGAGAAAATGAATCGTAAGCCCGTGCTTGAGTGGCTGCGTGGCATCGTGCATCAGCGCTGGCCCGAGAATCCCTTTGCCCATCTCGGTGCCGCCCCATTGCCCACCATGGACAGTGCAGCACTCTCTGCTCTCGTCGCGAGTGAGCTTGCACAAGGCAGCGAGTTCATCATCACCGCACCACGACTGTTTGATCCTGCGGCCACAATCGGAGACGGAGCCAGCTTTCAAAGCACCGCTGCTGCAATGCTCACGAACAAGCTGGTAGCGGCGATAGCATCAGGCCATCGAGTAGAAATGGCCTTGCAGGAGGCTCCCGTATTCTCCAGTACATCGCCTGCGAGCTTGGAACTGCTCTCTCATTTGGCTCCTTGGCTGAAGGATGGGCGGCTCACTCTATGGCGTTTGCCAGAGGCCTTTGATCTGGCACACTGGCCGCGCTTGCTCGTCAACCAAGGCCACGCCGATGCCCGCAGCTATGCGACCACCAGTCCGCTCGGTGGTGGGTGGCTTGACGTGCCCCTCACTGCCCCGTCATGGAAAGGGCACGGTTTGTCAGATGAGCAATTCAACCAGCTTCGACAAGGCTGGCAAAAGCTTGATCCGTCGCCGCTTCTTAAGCCAGCGAGCACGATGAAAATCACCAGCTATCGTTCCGGGGAAGCTCGTGCCGTAGCGAAAGACTTCGCCTTTGCGCAAGGGAAGACCTTTGAGCGCATCGAGATAGATGATCCCTATGTCACAGCGGGTGAGGAGCAATGGAAAGCCTTCCTCGGCTTCATCAACGAACTGGCAAAACTATGGTCCGCATGGCCCAAGGAGCTGCGGGTGCGCACCAAAGAAGAGCGCGACAAGACAAGGCAAAACCAGATGAAGGCCGAGCTTGAGCGACTGCTTCAAAAACGGGGCGGCACAGCAATACTTGAGCGTGTGCCAAGCTACGGCTCCGGCCATCGCGATTTCCATGATCGACGAGCGACTTTCATCCCCGATGCCAAGTTGAGAAAGAACCGTATCACCACTCTGCTGACGGGTGGTCTAGATCGCTACATGAACAAGGACAAGGAGATTGCTGTGATCGTGCATGAGGAAGTGTGA
Source organism: Verrucomicrobiaceae bacterium (assembly GCA_947477755.1). Classification (GTDB taxonomy): domain Bacteria; phylum Verrucomicrobiota; class Verrucomicrobiia; order Verrucomicrobiales; family Verrucomicrobiaceae; genus Prosthecobacter. The sequence continues at coordinate 10,494 of CANJVS010000010.1, forward strand.
AATTAACTCAGCGCCTTCGCCACAGCCTCGGCGGTGATGCCAAGTTCCTTAAAGACGGTGTTGCCTGGGGACGCTGACGCCAAAGCGGTCAGCCCCCCCCACACCCCGTCTCCGCTCCATATCCAGAGCTAACCCGGCACGCCCAAAAGCAATTTCGCCTTCGATCACCCCGGCTGAAACCCAATCCTCCTCCGACTCTTGTCCTTCTCTCTTGCATGTTCGGCCTTGGCCTTCTTCGCCTTCGCAATCTCTCGCTCCAACATCCCCTGCGTCACCATCCACTTCGCCGTGTCTGCATCCGTGCTCCCCGTATGAATCGCGTTCACGTACACATTCAGAATGTCCCCACCGCTGAGGCCGCGTGATAGCTCCGCGAGAACTTCGTAATCGGCATTCACAGAGCCGGTGCAAATGGCAAGCAAAGCTGTTGAGATCACCCGAAGATGAAATCAAACACAGGGTCATGCACGGCTCTCATCTTCAGGTCTTCACTCATGGCCGATACTTTCTTCAGTGAATCCTTAGCTGTGTCCTCGTCACCTAGAGCCGCATGACACTGAGCACATAGATAATGGAAATAGGCGTCTTCTGAGCACTTTTTCTGCACAGACATTAGCCAGGCCAAAGCATCTGCATACTCGCCTGCCTTGTAGCGATACCTGGCTACCATCAAAAGCCTGTCCACATCATCCGGTTCACTCATGCTCAAAGTCTCAGCCAAGTATGAGGCCTTTAAGTATTCCCCGGCCTTCAAGAGGATGGCCATGTGAAGCGTGATGACGTCCTTGGTGATCTTCAATGCAGACGGCAAATCCTCCAGAATATTGTTGGCTTCATCCAGCAAGCCTAGAGCGGTGTAGCCCTCGACTGCATCACAGGCCTTTTTGAATTCTTTTTCGTTCATCCTTCCCCTGGCCCTCCTAGCATGTTCGCATGGGATTCACTCCAGAACAGCGCCCGGTCCAGAATACCCTTTGTCCATTCATTGATTCCCGGCTCTTTACTCTCTCTCGATCCGGCAATGTTGAGCAGTTTGATGCCGTGTTCCTTGACGAAGTTCTGTATCAGAGTCTCAGGCTGATAATGACCACGACTGATATGAAGACATGGCTTCTTATGCCTCCTGGCAAACTCTACTGTGCGCATTGAGCCACCAGTGATCTCGGAAGCGAATGTGAATACAATCGTTCCATCCGTATCACGCACATTCCATTCGGTTCGTTGGAGGTAATTGGCACTGGGGGTTTCTGTGAGCTGATATTGTCCGCCAATGGGTCCATCTTCAGCTTTCCTGCCTTTGGGACACCAGCCACCATGAGGAAAATTGTGCCAGATCGCTGCGTCAAGACCAGCTCTGTCTGCTCCAGTCTGTCCGCCAGAAATGATTTTGGTGATGGTCATGGACGCATATTCTGCAAGCCTAGCTCCATCACAACTGCATTGATCAAAGTTCCTGCCATCGCCCTCCTGCTTTTGGTTCTGTGCTGCTCCATCGCCCAGGCTCAAGATGCAGCCATGGTTGCGATTAGAGCACTCACAGATCCGGCCAAGATCGCTACCCTGAAAGATCCCCGCGCTTGCAATGACAGGCTGCTGAAGGTGGTTTACTGGCTCAATCAAGCACAACAGGCAGGGAGATCCCCAGAAGCGATTCTCGATGCCTCCCTTATGCAGCAGCCAAGGCGGGACATGGTGAAGGAATCCTTGCTGCGAAACCTGGTCATTGCCAATCGTCTGGGACTTCTCACGCCAGCAAACCTAGATGACATGAAAAGAGGTAAATCACCGACTGTAACCTTCGGTCCTTACGCTGGCGAAATTGCCGAAGTCGATCACATCCTCCCAGTCGCCAAGTTTCCTCAATACGGAAAGGAGTTCTGGAATCTTGAGCTGATGCCGCAGTCATTAAATCGCAGAAAGGGGGATACCATGGGACAGAGGCAATTGGATCTGCTGAAGAGGGTGGCAAGGTAGAAGTCAATTTATCGATTCTGCCCTTCTCTATTTAACAGCACACCGGGGAATGCGTGGCTGGCGACTCCGATCAGGAGATATTCAAGAAACGTCAGACGTACGCAGCCAAAATCTTGCCACACAGAGACATCCTTGACCGACCATGCCTTCACCCACAAGAAAACTTCTTCCCGCAATCGAACCTCTCCACTGGGGTTGGAGACAAAAAGAGCGTCTGCCCAGCTCTGGTATTTTCTGGTCCGCTTCGTTGGTTGATGGCCAGGCAGAACGACAGCACTTAGGTCTCCGATGTGGTAGGCGTATTGGTCACCCCATCGCGCAAACTTACCCCGGCTAGTTTGAAGGTCCTTGAGATTGGCGCTCAAATTGCGATCTCCCTTCCCATATTTCTCAGCTTTGCCAATATACAGCGGAACAACACCGCCATCGGATCCACGCTTGTGCATGATGTAAATGAGACCATCGAAAAGTTCAGTGCCTTGCTTCCAGTCTTCTACAATTTTGCCAACCTCATTAGAAAGCAACTCATCCATCTGAGTGCTGCGCTTGAGAACACGACGTTGTTCGCGTTTGCCCAGCTCCTTTGTTGATACCGTCAGATGCTCGTCATGCTCGAACAATGGCACTGATGTTTCTGAAACTTTATGAACTCGACAAAAATCGTTCCATAAAAGTGCCTGACTGCTCATTTGAATCATGGTTGGTCGGTGCCCTTGTCGGGTGTTTTCTTTTCACGCTCATATGCCCAAACGGCCACACGAGCAGAGGCATTGGCATCCGCAGGCAGCCCAATGGATGCCGCCTCAAGCTCAATCCTGTGACCGTGTAATTCGTTGCGTGCAATCCACCGGTCCAGAGCATCAACTTCGGCAAGATCATCACTCTTGGCATTATTGCATCGACGACAGGCCAGAACAAAATTGTGAGCCAGGTCATTGGGATACAGGGACCAAGGAATGAAGTGATCGAGTTCCTCCTGCCCACTGATGACCGACTTTTGGCAGTAAAAGCATCTCCCGTCCTGCAATTCACGCAAAACAAGACGAATGCCGGGCCACTGATTACGCTCACTGCCAAACAGGAACTCTGCCAGATCTAGCGGAGCGCCTATGGTGGCCTTGTTGAGCTTCCTCACCATGTCCAGCCACTCACGACGGCACAAACGAACCACAATGCCGTAGAATCGCCGGAAACAGTCTTGCACGCCCTTCTGGAGGATAACGCCACCATCCACGACCTCATTGGTATAAAGTGCTTCTAAACGCTTCCTGCCCACCGTCTGCAATTTGAACAGGGGCATCAATTTTATTTGGCTGCCTACGGCCGAAACCAAAGATCTCCATTCTCTGTGTGCTGATCTGGCCACATAAAGGGTCGAGTGCTTCTTTCGCATCTCAGCCACCTTGCCAATAATCGCTGCGTTCTTGGCACCTGTATTCTGCTGCAAAATCGTCTGTTCTCCGTTCGCCAGATGAAACGGTGCTGCCTGGGTCCAGTAGTAGGCAATGAACTTTTCAGCGATGGAAGACAGGTGAATTCGAAGTGTCCCATCAGTCTCAGGATCAGACTCCAACGAAATATCCGCAAGTGCCTGAAGAAGCGCGAATTTATACGTCGAAACGAACTCACCATGCTCAAGGAGGGACTGAATGAAGCCCAGAAACTCCACCTGCTGAAATGGGTCTGCTTGTTCCGGCTTCCAGTAGTTGGCTTTGCGTGGAAGAACCCAGCGAATGCCACCCCTAGGATCTGGCATGTCCCCTTTGTATCTGGGAATGACGTGAACATGAGCGTGCATCACTGTCTGCCCTGCATCCAGTCCGTCATTGGGGCCGACGTTGAATGCATCCGGTGGCAGATTTAATGACGACCTCAGACGATCCCTGACTTCAGCAACCAGGTTCCACACGTCCTGCTGTTCTTCGCCGGCCAGTTCAAACACCGACTGCACATGACGCCGGGGAATAATCAGTGTGTGTCCATCACTGACTGGAAATCCATCACGTAGCGCTGCGGCATGCTTGTTCCCAGCAACAAGGCGTTCACCCTGATGCTGAGCCCCAAGCAGATCGCAGAAGACACAACTGATCACGGCTTAGATGTCAGCAACGAATGGAGCCAGGTCAACGGTCAGAAGAGCTCCGGGAGTCTTATCGAATGATGATGGATCAGAGATCACCTCACAAAATTGCGACAACCGCAAATGATGGTTCCCTGATGCCATTGCGTGTTCAGAGGGTGGCGTATGATTGCTCCGCCATGAATACAGAACAATCACCCCGATTGGCTTACAAACTGAAGGATGCGGCTGCACTGCTCGGAGTTTCGACCGTCTCAATGCGCCGTGCCATTCAACGTGGACTGATTCGACCATCACGAGCGTTTCGCCATGTTCTCATTAGCGCGAATGAGTTGAATCGGTTCCTAAAATCCACGTCGGCAATCGAATAGCTGTGACAAATGGCCTTACCGATAGAAAATCACTTTTTGGGGTTTTGCACTCGCGGAGCTTTGTGTTTTTTTTCTGGGCTAGTGCATCATCAAAGAGGGCGATGATGAATTCATGCTCGCTTCTTTGCAGCTTCCGTTTTGCCTTTGTTGGCCGAGTGCCGGCATGGGTCTGAGGACTCGATGGGTCTGAGGTAGTCGAGGGGCCGCAGTGGAGGGGCCTGCAGCCCCCCCTCACACCCCGATCCCGCACCACATCCAGGGCCAACACGACCCGGCTCCCTCAAAAGCAATTTCCTAGCAGTTCAGTCTGAGCTGCTTGACGATGCCGACAGCTCACACGTCTATCAAGTGCATGAGTCTGCCCACAAACGCTTCATCCACTCTGAAACACGATCTAGCCGTGCTGGCCGAACGTGCGTACCATGCGGTGGAGTGGTCGGAGCCGGTGTTGAAGCAGTATCATCGGGCCAAGAGATCGCTGCGGGGTGAGGATGGAGAAAGGCTACGGAAGCTGCATGACTGGGTTTTGGTGCCGTTGACCCTATGGCCCTTTGAAGTGCGTGATTTGCTTCGCGAGTCGTTGGCTCAGATCGACTCTCACAAAGCGCTCAACGAACAGCAGCGGCTGGTGATCGATCTTCTGCCGCCTTCGCCGGACGCGGCCACCAGTGAGATCGTGGCTCAGCATGAGCTTCAGGTGCAGAGCGGAGCCTATGAAAACGTGGTGGGCAGCGCAGCCAAGTATGCCCAGCAAGAAGCCGAGCTGCGGGCTGATCCTGAGTTTCAGGCGCAGTGGGTACGCATCAAGGCCGCCTTTGACGTGACTATCCATGCCGAGAGTAAAGGAGTGATCCGCCGCACGATGAGCACCGAGCGCAATCTGCGGCCCGTATGGCCCAATCGTCTGGCTGAGCCGGCGGCTGCGTTTCGGACAGTCTTTGATGCCTTTTGCATGCGCTGGAATCTTTACGGTATGCAACACGACCAGCCACTACTGCTGAAACTGGCCGTGAACCTAACGCCCTACGCTACCATGATCGTCGTGCCAGCCTACTGGTCCTTTGATCCGAAGCGAGACATACGCTGGGGTGAGATCGCCAAGCTACACCGCACCAGAGCACGAGAGCGCCAGGGTAGCGCCCTGAAGGAAGGGAAAGCACTGCGCCGCAAGCTGGCGCTGAAATTGACCAAACTCGATGAGGAAGCCACCAAGTGCAGACTGCGTGGTGAAAAGAAGCACGCCTTTCTTTGCGAAGGCCTCGGCTGGGTGCCGGAGACGAGTGCAAAGCGCCTCAGCAGACTGCGCGCCGAGTTCAAAAAGTAGGACACACTTTGGGGACATTCAGTTCTCTATCGCGGCGGTGGCTGCTGGCCGATCCCATGATCCGCCATGCCACCCACTTCCAAACTCACCGATCACGAAACCGCACCACCCGCCGAGAAGACAGCGTTTCCTGCCGAAGCCAGCCAGATGCCTCTTTTGTCACGGGTGGTGTGTGATCTGGCAGAGTGCGATGCCTTTTCACCGGGATACAAAGGGCCGCATGTTCCCGTGGTGGCGGCCTTTGGTGGAGGGCGGTTTCATCAATGCAAAATGAGCGGCAGCTTTGATCTCGGTCGAGCCATCGCTGAAAATGCCACCTCGCTTTTCCGATCCGTTCGGCTGCTGTCTGTTGAGGACAGCCAGAAGCCCTGGGATGACCTCACCTTTCAGTTTGGTCCACGCTCATTCCTCTATGCGGATGAAACCAGGATCATCGGCTATGCCGACAACGCCGATGAATCCGAGGCACTGGCAACCCGCTTTCATCAAAGCTACAGCAAACCTCCCGAACCAAAGGCCGGCTCCTTTTATCTGATCAGGACAGGTCGCGAAATCAGTCGTGAGCTCGTCCTGCTGGGAAAGGATACCGTCCTCGACGAAAAGACCCACACCCTTCACTACGGCACTGAAAGCTGGGAATGGCACGAGAGCTTCATCGCCAAAATTCGCGCGAGCAATCACGGCCTCACCATCTTCGAAGGCCCGCCCGGCACCGGCAAGACCTCCTACCTGCGCCACCTCATGGGCGTGCTCAAAGAGACGCATCGCTTTTACTTCATCCCACCAGCGACCATGGGCGTGCTTTCCAATCCCGACTTCATCGGCTTCTGGGCTGAGCAGCGCCGCCGTTATGCTGATGTGCAGTTCGTCGTCATCCTGGAGGATTCCGACACTGCTCTCATGACTCGTGGTGCCGATAATCGCGAGCAAGTCAGCGCCATCCTCAATCTCTCCGACGGCATGTTGGCCGACTTCCTCCGCCTCCAAATCATCTGCACCATCAATTGCCAAGCCGCCGACATCGATCAGGCCCTTCTTCGTCCAGGTAGATTGCTGTGCCATCGCGTCTTTGACCGTCTGCCGCACGAAGACGCCGCGCGTCTCGCGACTCATCTGGGCAAAACTCTTCCTGATCATGGCGAGTACACTTTAGCTGAAATCTTCGCCAATGAATCGCCCGCCCCCAGACCTCACCGATCCATCGGCTTTAATGCGTGAACGCTTATGAAAATCGTCGCCATTGATTTTGAAACGGCCAACTACAGCCCCTTGAGCGCCTGTGCACTCGGCCTCGCCGTTTTTGAAGACCACGAACTCATCGAAGCCCCCTACTGGCTCATTAAGCCGCCCAAAGGCCACGGCTGGTTCATCGAAGAATGGACCCAGGACATCCACGGCATTGGTTGGTTTGACGTGTGCCAGAGGCCCGAGTTCGGGGAGATCGCGCAGGAAGTCGTCACTCACCTAGCCGCCGCTGACCTCGTCGTCGCGCACAATGCCCCCTTTGACCTGCGCGTGCTGCATGCCCTGCTGGAGCATTTTCAGATGTCTGCTCCACTCTTCCAGCACCAATGCACCCTGGGGAATGCCCGCCAAACCTGGCCCGGCCTGCCAAACCATCAACTCAGCACCCTCGCCGCCCACCTCGGCATCGACCTCAACCACCACCACGCCCAGTCCGATGCCATCGCGGCGGGGCGGGTGATGCTGGAGATGATACGCTTGAGTTTTTAACCGGGGCTTCGTATGGCTGCGCATTGAGTCGCCCTCCGTAACTTCTCACAATTTATCTTTCATCAATCCATGAATCTCAGCATTCCTAAACTCAGACACCTCTGGCAAAACCGCTCCATTCTTCAGCAAGACGAGACATTAATTGACTCCAGAAAGCGAGTCACAGAGATTCTCGCAATCGCCGCTGAGTGGGAGGCTGAACGGTCTATCACTGCGGCCCTCAATGTGGGCGAAAGCGCAGAAGACGCAGATATACCGAAGGGAAGCAATGAGGGGGGGTGGGCGGCGGTGAAGCGTGATCAGCTCAAATTTTATCAATCACATGATCAACTCAAGGATCACACTGCCCATGTCGAGCAGGTGTCACAGATGCTTCACGTCTCCAGGGAATGTGCGGAATTTTGTGTTTCGAGTATAGCCCCGGCCGAGAAGCCCCACGAAACCCTGGCAACCAAAGGTGCGAACGTAGCACCAAACCCGGCATCTCACCTGGCTTCTCATAACCACCCGTTTGAGGTGATTCAATTTTACCTTGCGTGTGACGGGCTGAAAATCCCTGCGTCTTCACCTATCGCTCTTCCGATCTCACGATTCCCATACAAGTTCTTGTGGATGGTGGCGAACAGAAGCCGCTGCCTTCCTGTGTTCAGCCTTAAGTCAATGCAAAGCCTGAGTGGCATTCTGCATGAACTCAAGCCGGATCAGAGGTGGAGTGAAATTTCGTCAGGTCGGTGGAACCTTTCTCTGAAGGATTTTGCCGATCGTTGGCCGGATGCCTCGAATGCACTCTGTCGTGCCATCACGGATCATGATTATGGATCCTTGCCGGATGATCAAACCCGCCAACAGTTTCAACAATTTGTTTTTCTCGTGAGCCTGCACTCGACCACCACCAAAAACGCCTTCGACATGCTACGGACGGGTAATCAGGCTCTCATCCTTTACGGGCCTCCAGGCACAGGGAAGACCTTTCAGGCGATGAAAGTCGCTCGCCAGATGTTTGGGATGCACGAGGATCTTGAGGCTCTGCAGTTTGGCAAAAAGCCTGATCTGACGGCTGGCGGGAAAGGCTGCTGGGAGCTGGTGCAGTTTCATGCTTCCTACAGCTATCAGGACTTCATGGGTGGCATTTTGCCCAGCCTTGACCCAGAAGATGGCAGGCTGAGCTACAAGCTCAATGAAGGCACCTTCATGAGCTTCTGCAAGGCAGCCGGTGCGCATCGGAAGAAACCTTTTGTATTTATCATTGATGAAATCAACCGGGCTGACCTGTCCGCTGTCTTTGGTGAGCTGATGTATGCACTGGAGTATCGTGACAAGGAGGTTCAGGTGACGCACTTTGGCGGCTTCAAGATACCGGAAAATGTCTTCATCATCGGCACGATGAACACGACGGACAAGAGCCTGACCTCCTTTGACCTAGCTCTGCGCCGCCGTTTCACTTTCTTCAAGCTGCCACCCGATTTGGAATGCCTGATGGACTGGGGAACCCGGCAGGACTTCTGCCCGGAGCAGATGAAGCATTTGATCGACCGTGCGAAGAAACTCAATGCTTATCTGACAGACACTCATGAGGGCTTGTCACTGGCCGCCGACTACGCGGTCGGCCAAGCCTACTTCATGAAGGTGAAGGATTTCTGTCCGCCGGATGAGGGAAGGAGAAATCTCACGGCCTTCGCGCTGGAGCAGCTTTGGAACTACCATCTCGAGCCCTTGATCGAGGAATACCTCGGCGCAGATGCTGCGAACCGCCAGAGCTCCCTTCAAACCCAGCGGCAAGAGTTTATCAAACCGGTTCCAAACATGCCTTCGGCCTGATGAAACTTTACCGATTCAAAGACAGCCTCTTCAACCAACAGCCAGAACTGAAAGCAAGCACAGACGTGTGCCTGCTGATAGCGGCGGCGAATCAACTGAGTGAGGCTGTCCAGAACGAGAAGGTTACTCTCATTTCTTTGCGGGGTGAAAGGCGCCCGTTCCGTTCGGAGCTTACGGGCATCTTGAGTTATACGATCAAACGCACAGCTCCTGCGGGTGACCATGCCTTCACCGTTACGGATGCGTCTTTTGATGCCTCCCACTACATCGGCAGCTACTCTACCAACATCAACGGTGAGACGGTCGCGCTTCAGATTGCACCGCGCTGGGGCAGCGGCATCCTCTGCTACTTGCTGCAATACACGACGGGCATCTACCAGCCCCCGGACGCCACGGCCTCGGCATCACTCCTCAAGGATAGTGCTGCCTGGTTGCTGGCCATTCTGTGGAAAGGGCTGTTCAATCAGGCCCTGCGCACCTGGCATATTCCCAAGATGTATCGTAGGAGGGAAACCAACGACCGCTTTTTCAAGGGGCGGCTGGATGTAGGCCGTCAGATCCGGCTAAATAACGTGGATCAGAGTCGCTTTGCCTGCGTGGATACACCACTGACCCTCGATACGACTATCAGTCGCACCATCCGTCATGTCATCCGCCTGCTGTCCAGGCCAGATGCCTATCCAGCTATGATGAGTGACCTGGCTGGATACGATGAAAGGCTGGCTGCCTTTGGCGTGGTACCCAAGGCGGTCACGGTCTCGGACATCGATTCCATTCGCTACACACGGCTTTCTTCGGGTTATCGTCCCCTCATGCAGGCCAGCAAGGCCATCCTGCAGCGCTTCGGGGCCGGGGGCAGCAAGACGTCAATTTTTGAGTCCCCGTCCTATTTCATCGATATGGCGGAGTTGTGGGAAAACTACCTCCTCGCAGTCTTGAGGCGTCATCTGCCTGACAGGTATCGGGTTTTCAGCCCGAATGAATCGGGAGGCGAATGGCTGCTTTCAGGTAACAAACGCCAAATACGCCCTGACCTGCTGATTGAGCGGGGTGGCGAGATCGTGGCGGTGCTGGATGCCAAGTTCAAGAGCTACACCCAGATCGGAAGGCACGAGAAAGGCGGGGTCGATCGTGAAGATCTGTATCAAATGGGAACCTACCTTTACCATTACGGGCGTTCTGAGCGGCCTATCCTGGGCTTGTTTGTGACACCAGTGCCCGGTGCCAATGCTACGAATGTGGAAACCCTGAGTCAGCACCCGCTTCACAAGATTGGTGTTGCGGCCTTCGACATCACAGGCTGGGATGACACGACGACGAGCTCTGCTATTCCCAGCGAGATGATCCGCAGAGCTGAAGACACCTTTGCTGAGGTGGTGAGACGCGAGTTGGAACACTGTGACCATGCCGCCATGCCTGCTTCTTCGGAGGCTGTTCTGTTCTGATGGCTAGACTACAGGCCGTGACCAAGCGCCCCGATCCAAATTGTTCATTCTATGCCCCTCCTGCCCACCACCCTCACCTACCCGGACTCGGAAAAACGAAAGCTCGATGCGCTGCTGCGGCATTTTGAGGATTGGACAGCAGCAGCGCTGAAGGCGGCCCCTGAACTCAAGGAGGAGATCGAGTGGATGGTGTTTGATGGCTTCTACCCGCATTACTTTGGCAAGAAGCCAAGGGTGCTGTTCATCGGGCGGGAGGCGCGAGAGATTGCAGGGTTCAATTACCTGGATCAGCTGCACACTGCCTACCGGACGACCAAGAAGATTGGAGGCCTGCATTTGAACACGAGCCAGTTTCACCGCCGGACGCTTTGCACGGCCTACGGCCTGATGAATGGCCTGCCAGAGTGGAAGGACATCCCGGACGCGGACGAGATCGGCGACGGCTTTGCCACGGCGGAGGGGGTGAGCTTTGCGTTCATGAACTTGTCGAAGTTCAGCAATGAGAGCGACCACTGGTCTTCAAACTGGCAGCGCATCCAGGAGTCGGTGCGCCAGGCCACAATGGGGAGGAACTTCATTGCTGAGCAGATCGCGCTTCTTGAGCCGGATGTTGTCATCACCATGAACCTTGAGGACTACTTCCCAGCACTGGGGGAAAAGCCTGAATACCTGGGCACCTACGGCGACGAATGTGTCTCAGCCTGGGCTCTGACCAGCCACCGTCACAAGTCGCTGCTGCTGAACGGATTCCATTTCTCCGCTCCAGGGAAACGTGACCTGGATCATTTTTATCTGCCCATCGTCGAGGCTGTGAGAGCACACCATCATTAACTTGCGAGAAATCCAATCTTCCTCCGGCTCCTCCCCTTCTCCCCAGAGTGCCCTGCCTTGGCCTTCTTCGCCTTCGCAATCTCCCGCTCCAGTATCGCCTGCGTCACCATCCACTTCGCCGGGTCTGCATCCACACTCCCCGCATGAATTGCATTCACGCACACATTCAGGATGTCCCCGCCACTGAGTCCGCGTGATAGCTCCGAGAGAACCGCGTAATCAGCCTGAACCCGATCAGGGTTGGGAAGATGAAGGACGAACAGCTCCCGGCGCATGGAGGCGTCGGGATTGCGGAACTTGATGTGACGTTGGATACGGCGAAGCAGGGCGGGATCGTAGTTCTCGAACAAGTTCGTCGTGACGATCACCACACCATCAAAGCGGTCCAATTCCTGCATCAGGCAGTTGCGGTTCTGGTTGATGCTGGTCGAGCAGGATTCGCCGGTTGATACGCGCTTGGAGAGCAGGCTGTCGGCTTCATCGAAGAACAACACCGCGTCATGGTCACGGGCGGCGGCAAAGGCGGCTTTGATGTGCTTGGCCGTGTCGCCGAGATACTTGGAAATGACGGCGCTGTAATCCACTTGGTAGAGGGGCTTGCCCAAGCGCAACGCGATGCCAAGAGCAGCGCGCGTCTTGCCGGTGCCGGGTGGACCATAGAAGTTGAGGATGCAGCGGCCTTGTTGCGGCTGGATGGAGCTCAGGTTCCAGATGCGGTCCAAGTCAGCGCGGATCTCCAGCGCTCGCAAGCCAGCAAGGATGTCGGTCTTCACCTCAGGATGCAGGATCATCTTGTCGAGATCATGACGAGGCTCCGGCTGCACGAGGTGGCCGACGTCAGGAGCGGGTTCCTCTTCATCACGTCTTCGGCGGCGCGGGTTTCGGTGGTCATCGGTGGTGGCGGCATCGGGTGGCAGTTCAATTTCAGGAG
>CANJVS010000011.1 GCA_947477755.1 Verrucomicrobiaceae bacterium
CAGGAAGCGGGAGTCCGTTCGTGGATAGGTCAGGACTTTGAATTTTTCATACAGAGCCTGCGCGATTTGCAGCGTGCGGCGGGCGGAGAAACCGAAGCGGTTGCTGGCTTCGCGCTGCAGGCTGGTCAGATCATAGAGCAACGGGGCGATCTGTTTGGTTGGCCTGGTCTGCTGCTCGATTTTACCAAGCTTGCCAAGGCAACGCGCGGCGATGGCCTGAGCCTTTTCCGCATCCCACAAACGCTCCGCCTTTTTGTGTTCGTCAGTCTCGTCTTTCTTGAAGGTTTCATCAAACCAACGTCCCTCATAGGAACCGGCAGGGACCTCAAACAGGCCGTGCACTTCATAATAGGTGCGTGGTACAAAGGATTGAATCTCCAGTTCGCGTTTGGCCAGGATGGTCAGGGTCGGGGTCTGCACGCGGCCTGCGGGAGTGAGGCGGAAACCGCCATTGCGGGAGTTCAGTGCGGTCAGGGCGCGTGTGGCATTGATGCCCACCAGCCAGTCGGATTCACTGCGGCATTTTGCCGCATCCGCCAGCGGCTGCATTTCCGCTCCGCTGCGCAGTTTTTGATAGGCGTCCAAAATCGCACCCTGGGTCATGGACTGCATCCAGAGACGCTGCACCGGTTTCTTGATCCCGGCCGCCTCGACGATGTAACGGAAGATCAATTCACCCTCACGCCCGGCATCGCAGGCATTGATGATGCGGTCCACATCCGGGCGCTTCATGAGCTTTTTCAGCAGCTTGAAACGGTCCGCGCTGTCCTCGATAGGTTTCAGTTCGAACTCCTCCGGCATAATCGGCAGACTGGTCCAACCCCAGCCGATTTTTTTGCCATTCACCTCCGGCATGGCGAGCTCGATCAGGTGACCGACGGCACTGGAGATGACGTGCGTTTCACTTTCATAATAGTCCTTCTCCTTGGTGAACGGCTTCATCCCTGGCGCCTTCGCCAAAGCACGGGCGAGATCGGCTGCAACACTGGGCTTTTCAGCAATGATAAGGGCTTTTGGCATGATTCGTCAGGAGGGGGAAAGGGGCCATCTAGGGCATCCATTCCGACCCGATGTCAATCTTTTCGACAAAAGCTGCCATCGCCGCAGAGCCGGATTGACGGCTTTCAGCGGGCTCTTGCCAGTCTCGGTTCAGGGATGCGCATGACCAGCAGCATGGAGATCAAAGCGCAGACGCCAGCCATCCACGCCACGGCATGGAATGAGCCGGTGATGCGATACACCTGACCACTGAGAAATGTTGCCAGCAGCAGGGAGAAGACATTGAAGAAACCCAGGATCGCCTGCAGCGTCGAGCGTCGTTCCGGCGGGCATAACTCCGCAGCGAGCGTGAGATCACCCACCCGGTCCAGAAACAGTCCGAAGCCTAGCACAAAATAGGCGATGCTGAATCCGGCGAAGGTTTCATTGAAACTGACCCAAACGCACAGAGCCAGGCAAACGACACGCGCGCTTTGCAGCAGGATTTTACCACCGCTCGCGTAACCGACGTAACCCGCGAGCAGGCTGCCGAGAACGGTGCCAGCAGCCTGCCAGGTGACAAAGTGCCCCTCATCCGCTTCCGGCCGGCCCGTCACTTGCAGGGCGTGAATGGTGAGGAACGAGACCAGCATCAGAAAGCCTGTCCCGAAGAATCGCGCCAGAACCAGTTTGACGAGATGACGCTCGTTGAAAAACAGAGCCGGCAGTTCAGCCAGATAGTGTTTGTAGGGAACCCCTGAACGTGGTTTCACATGATGTCCAAGCGGCTCACAAATGGGCAATTGCGTCAACCAGGAGAGGAACAGTAGGGCAAATGCCGCCAAGTGTAGCCAGGCGTATCCCTGACGTCCGGGAATGAGTGTCAGCACCTTGTGAATCACGGTGCCGGCACCGATCGCGATGATCGCCTGCAAAATGTACCGTGCGGACCAACCCGCGGCCCGGGCCCGCTCCGGTACCATTCGCGTCACCATCTCCATCCAGGCCACCACGGCGACTCCGCCGATGAGGCCCGAGATCACCGGTGTCAGCACCACCAGAGGCAGCAACCAGCCATCCAGATTTTCCACGAACATCAAAAGGAGGCCCGTCACCAGATAGGGCAGTCGCTGAAGCAGTCCAAAGGCAAGCACCCATGGCTTGAAGCGGTGCAACCGCTCCACCAGTGGAGCGATGAACAGTCCTGCGCAGGCAAAGGCCGCCGGCAGCAACACCGGCATCACCGCGATCACCCAGGGCTTGCCGCCCAGTGTCTGCACCATTTTTGGCAGCACACTTTCAGGTGCCAGAAATGCCGTACCGCCCATGTACAAGCCGCCTTCAAGCACATGGCACACGAAATTTCTCCGCACGTGGTGTGCGTTTCGATGTGCATGGGCATCGGTGTCAGGCATGAGGTGTCACGGCATCTTGCACCCGCAGTTGCCCGAATCGGGCAGGGTATGGCAATCATGAAACAGCACCAGGGCTGTCAGCTTGGAATCAATCATATCGGCGGAGACTTGGACGGGGCAGGGGAGAGCGTCAACGGAGGAGTCGAGGAGCTCTTTCGCCATGGCAAGTGAAGAGAACGTTGCCCGGAATGGCTTTAGTCATGCATCGTCTACTCCCGGCATTCCCCGAGCCAATGACACCGCTGCTGCGAGCAAACTCGGGGATCAGTCCTGCCCTCGTGGGGCGGTCTTTTTCATCACTCCCGTAGGAAATGGACAGGGTGACGGTTTGTCACCTGCCCGCAAATGTGGTCGTTGCAGGCCTTTTTTTCTTTGCAAGGCATTCGGGCCGCCCCTATAAACTCGCCCCTCTGCGCTGGGTTCCGCTGGCGTCACTTCTTTCCATACAAACACAACCATCCGCTATCATGGGCCGCATCTACAACAACATCGTCGAAACAGTGGGTAAAACGCCGCTGGTGAAACTCAACAAGGTGACCGCAGGTCTCAATGCCACGATTGCCCTCAAATGTGAATTCTTCAATCCACTAGGCAGCGTCAAGGATCGTATCGGCATGGCCATGATCGAAGACGCTGAGGCACGCGGAGTTTTGAAGAAGGACACGGTCATCATTGAACCGACGAGTGGCAATACCGGCATTGCACTTGCCTTTGTGGCGGCAGCCAAGGGTTACAAATTGATCCTCACCATGCCTGAAACCATGAGCACGGAGCGCCGCACACTGCTGGCACTGCTCGGGGCTGATCTCGTGCTCACCCCGGGTGCCCAAGGCATGAAGGGAGCGATCGCCAAGGCTGAAGAACTGGTCAAATCCACGCCTCATGCATGGATGCCACAGCAATTTGAAAATCCGGCCAATCCTGCCATTCACATGAAGACCACCGCCGAAGAAATCTGGGCGGATACCGATGGCGCGGTGGACATCCTCGTCGCTGCGGTCGGCACTGGCGGCACCATCACGGGTTGCTGTGAAGTGCTGAAGCCGCGCAAGCCAAATTTCCAGGCAATTGCCGTCGAGCCCGAGGCTTCACCAGTCATCAATCAAACTCTTGCCGGCGAACCCGTACAGCCCGGCCCGCACAAAATTCAGGGAACTGGCGCCGGGTTCTTGCCGAAGAATCTGCACCTCAAGGACGCTGCCGGGAATGCGCAGATCGTCGAGTGCATTAAGGTCAGCAACGATGATGCTTTTGCGATGGCGCGCCGCCTTGCTGCCGAGGAGGGCCTGCTTGTTGGCATTAGCACAGGTGCCAATGTCGTCGCTGCCATTCGGGTCGCCCAGCGTCCTGAGAACGCCGGCAAACTGATCGTCACGATCGCCTGCTCCACTGGTGAGCGTTATCTTTCCACCGCGTTGGCTGATGAAGCCCGGGCCAAGGTGGGAGCCTAACCAATTCATATTCCCTTCAACCACCCCAGCCCCGCATGTCGCACACTCACACGCCAGCCCTCGATCCAACTCCCGCCTGGGAGAAGTTTTTGGACAAAAACTTCAAAACCCTGCTCCGCCTGTTCATCGTCCTTATCATAGCACTGGGCATCTATGGACTGTTGCAGTACATGAAGAGGGCTGAGGCCGTGAAAGCGGGTGAAGCTTACACTTCAGCCAAGACGGTGGAAGATCTGGATCTGGTGATTCATGAGCATGGAGGCAGTCTTGCCGCCGGAAATGCACTCCTGAAGAAGGCCGACTTGCTCTGGGAACAGAACAAGAAAACTTCTTCCGTGGATGCTCTGCAGGAGTTCGCTGGCAAATACAAAAATCATCCGCTCCAGCCCCACGCGCTTCTGGCGCTCGGCTCCAAGCTCGAATCGATCGGCAAGTCCGGCGACGCCAAACCCGTCTTCGAACGGATCGTCAATGAATTCGGCAAATCGGATGTGGCTGTGCTTGCTGAAGTACGCTTGGGAGATCTCCTCTGGGCCGCCGGCAAGGAAGCTGAGGCCAAGAAGATTTATGAAGGTCTCGCTGCCAAATTCCCCGGCTCCGACAATGCCATCCTGACGCAGGGCGAAAACCGCACCCAATGGATCGCGGCCAAACTGCCCACCAAAGAAGTTGATGGGCCACCAAAACCCAAAGTCGATAAGGCCGCTGGTGCACCGAACATTCCCGGCATGCCGAATTTTAACATGAACGGACCAGGCGGACTCTCGCCTACCGTGTCAGGGCCTGACGGCACTTCACGCGTCGTCAATCTGACACCTGGAGCCAACACCTCCGCGCCGATCAGCATTTCTTCAGGTCCTGCCAAACCAGCCCCCTCTGCGGTTGCACCAGTTTCGGCTGCGACCCAGCCTGTCGCGATTCCTGCTGTCCCGTCAAAGCCGGAGCCTGCCAAGACCGTTCCACCTGCACCGGTCGCACCAGCACCTGCCGCACCAGCACCTGCCGCACCAGCACCTGCCGCACCAGCACCGACCGCACCAGCACCGACCGCACCAGCACCTGCCGCACCAGCACCGACCGCACCAGCACCGACCGCACCAGCACCAGCACCAGCACCGGTTGCGCCCGCGCCAGCACCGGCAAAGGCGCCGTGATCTGATTGTTTGTTTGACCGTCTTTTCAGAAGCCTCCAAATCGCTGTCGATTTGGGGGCTTTTTCTTTTCCTGCTTGTCTGACGCAAGCGTTTTCAGTTCTCTATTTTTGACAATCGAAGGGGCCTGGAGATGAATTCGGCAACGAACGCTGAAGCCGGGAATGCAAGGCTGCTGAATTCCTGCTTCGTGTCTCGTGGTGATCCGCGATTCGATGCGATTGGGTCCAAGGTCATGTCACCCGGGAAATCCTGTGAGGCCAATGCAGGACGGGAGGCCTTCACTGGACCTTCATCCAACGCGAGCGAAAGGAGCGGTTCTCTTCCATGAGTTGAGCGGCAACGGTGGATGAGAAACTTTGCAGGCCAGTAACACGGGCAAATGAGGCGATCTGCTCCTGCCTTTGGTAATAGTCCTGGCTATCGGTGGTTTGGCTGGCAAAGAACTGCGCGGCATCAAGAAGCGTCTGAGGTAACAAGCTTTGGAGAGGCAGGGTGATGATGCCGCGATCCAGAGTGATCTGAACGGTGTTTAAATTGGCCGCTGTCACTTTGCCCTCCACTGTACTGCCGTCCCGGCGGACGAGTCGACCGGCATAACCTTTATCAGTGACGTCACTGTAGAACTGTTTTAGAAATGCCTCAGTCTGCTCATAGAGATAGCGTTTCCCTTCCAGCGCGGACTGCACTTCGGTGGAGTCAAAACGCATTCCCTGCAGCATTTCGGTGATGCGGCTGTAATCGTAGCCATCGACCAGCGAAGGGAGGCTGGCGGTGATCTCTGCCCACTGGCTAAGCTCGCGCTGACGATGAACATTTTCCGTGGTCACATCCTGTTTTTTTCGATCCACGTAGAGTTGTGTCATGTCACGCTTGACCTGATTTTCCCACTTTTCCAATGTGGCTCTCAGACTGGCCGAGTCGCTCAGTTTTTCCCGGGTTTCGCGCAGGCGGGTGAGTGTGGCCCGACATTCTGCCAGTGTGGTCTGCTTGCCCGGCGGTTGCAGTTTCATGGCCAGGCGCATTTCCTCCCCATAGGTGTCAACGATGTTTCCATAGAGCGCCACCCAATCTAAGGATGCCGTGGTGGAGAGTGATTTCACTTCACTGAGGTGCTCCTTAAAAAAGCTCATCTCACGTGCACCCAAAAGGGCATCTCCATAATGCCACTCGGCCAGGCCGTGAATGAGGTAACCAAGGATGGATTCATCCTTGGTGGTGTAACCGAGTTGGTCCAGAGCAGTGCCCAAACCAAGACCGTTGCCCATGCGTGATCCGAGTGTTTTAAAAAATACTGCCAACTCCGGGCTGACAAGACTGCTGCCGCTTCCGGTATCTTCACTGATGGCGCGCAACTGTTTCACGGCATCGTCTTTTTTGCCGATAATGATCGCGCAAAGTGCCGTGTTGATGCGCGCCCAGTTGAGCGTGGGTTGGCGGATGTCATTCGTTTCGACCAATCGCTCAAATTGATGTTTTGCTTCGGCAAATAGACGTTTCTTGAGCATGATCTCGCGTGCATCAAGGAAGCGCTCAGCCACAGTGGTCTTGCTGCCGGCCTGCAGTCTCACGCCATCACCAGCCAGGTCACTGCGACTGGTCTCGATCTTTGCTGTGATGTCGACCGCCTTGCTGCCACTGACAAACTGAATCATCCAGCCGATGCTGAAGGCCAGGAACAAGGCCGCTGCTACGCCAATGCTCCAGCGCATGCGCCGACTGCTCAACCGGGCTGAGTAACCCTGGCTAAGCAAGCCTTCGGCCAATCGTAATTCATCCACCGTTTCATCGTAGTTGGCACAGCGTTCCTGAGGGCGAAAGGCCACCATCCGGTTCACCACATGCACCGTGCGCGGAGCGAAGCGCTTGCCACTGTCCTCCAACGCCACGCGCCGACATTTGATCATGCGCAGTTGCTCGATGTTGTTGGTGTCTGCCTTGTGTGGTGGCTGGCCGGTCAGTGCATGGTAAAGCGTGGCACCCAGACTGAATATGTCACTGCGGTAATCCTCCCGGTTATCCAGCACTTTTTCAGGTGCCACGTAATAGGGGGTCGCCCAGATCTCTCCGGATGAATCAGGACCGCGCTCGACAAATAATGCCAGACCAAAGTCCACCACTTTGGCCATGCCTGTTTCAGTGAAAAGAATGTTCGCCGGCTTCACATCCCGGTGAATCAGCCCCAATTGCTGGGCCGCACGCAGTCCTTCCGCGACTTCGCGGCCAATGGTTAGGGCCTGCTGCTCCTTGATCGAACCCTCCTGACGGATGCGTTGTTCCAGCGTGCCCCCTGTCACCAGTTCCATGGCGATGTAAAAATACCCCTGATCGTAGCCAACCGAATAAAGCTTGATCACGTTGGGGTGATTCACATTGGCTGTGATCAGCGCCTCCTGACGAAACTGCTCCACCCGGGTCTCATCGCGCCCAAACTGACGATTCAGAATTTTCAACGCCACGCGACGCCCCAAGGTTTCGTCCTCAGCCTCGAACACACGACTCATCCCGCCTTCACCAATCTGACGCACGATCACGAAGTGGTTAAACTTACGCCTGACGCGAACCATTTGTCCGCAAAATGGGCACTTCAACTTTGTGAACGGCTCTAATGACGTTACGTCAATCTGACTCTGACAGGCAGGGCAGGTGCTTAAATAGGTCTGTTCGCGAACGGGGATCAAAAGGGGGAAGTCAGAATTAAAAGTGGAATGCTAAAGCGGGGAGTGAGAGACGATGAGTCTGAGTGAAGTGCTGAAAGGAAAGGTGAGAAAGATGAAGAATGAAGTGCCGAGGGGGTGGGTTTCGTTGCAAACCGCTGACACAGGCGCTGCATAGTAGCTTGATCGCAGGGGAAATGCCAAAAATTACAGATTGCCTAATTACTTTGAATAATGACTATGTCCCGTGGATTGGACCATCACTGAACAGCATGATCTCGGACAACGACTCGACAAGCACCTCACAGGACGCCTGACCGATCTCTCTCGTGCCCGGATTCAAGATCTCCTGCGTGATGGTCACATCACGCTCAATGGCCGCGTGGCAAAGGCTAGTGCCACGGTGCGGTTGGGGGACAGCCTTTCTGTCACGATTCCAGAGGCCACTCCTGTCACTGTCGTCGCTCAGGATATTCCTTTCGAGGTCCTATTCGAGGACAAAGACATCCTTGTCCTCAATAAGCCTCCGGGTTTGGTCGTCCATCCCGCAGCAGGAAACCCTGATGGAACCCTCGTCAACGCGCTCCTGCACCACTGTGATGATCTCAGTGGCATCGGAGGTGAGATGCGTCCTGGCATTGTTCATCGATTGGATAAAGACACTTCGGGCTGCATGGTTGTGGCCAAAAACGACATGGCCCACCGCCGTCTGAGTGAAGCTTTTGCCGAGCGCAGGTTGAGCAAAATTTACCTCGCTGCCATCAATGGTCTGCCCAAAGAACAAAAGGGACGCATTCAGACCATGCTTGGCCGACATCCTGTCGATCGTAAACGAATGGCCACACTCTTTGACGGTTCTGGCAAGGAAGCAGTCACCGAATGGGAGCAGTTCAGCGTTTATAACGGCAGCGCCCTCATTCGCTGCAAACTGCTCACCGGGCGCACTCATCAGATTCGCGTCCACATGCGCGAGACGCTCGGGCACCCGATCCTGGGTGACCCCATCTACGGCAATCTCAAGCGTCAGATTCTCCCGGTGCCCCGTTTGATGCTTCACGCCTGGAAGCTCAGTTTCCACCACCCCATCCATGATCAGCCGATGAACTTCGAAGCTGCCGTGCCTGAGGAGTTCAAGCCTTGGATGACCGGGCTTTAGGATGCTTTACGCGGTGAGGTTGGCTTCGGAGTTCCCTCACCATGCTCTCCAGCACGGCGAGGCCGAAAGAGATTTTTTTGAAGAAGGAATTGTCGTGCGGAACAAGGACGAAGCGCTGGTGCTGGCTCCAAAGTGCGCGCAGTTTTCTGTCGAGTTCAACAGCCTGTTCCATTGACTCATTGCGGATTGGATTGCCACCCTCGATCCCAAGGCCACCGACAGCTGCGCTTTCAAAAAAGATAACGGCATCGTAACGCTTGAGCTCCGCCTTAATGCTGGTGCCGAGATCTTTGAAGAATTCGTGTGACTGGCCTGGCCAGTAGGCGGCTCCATCGACTGTGCCGCGATCACAGAGCAGCACCCGATCCGGAAATTGTGCGGCCTGGACGTCTTCAAGATTGCGCTGCACATGATAGATGGCGCGCTGGGCGGCATGAACCGCTCTAGGCTCATGAACACGTGGGAAACCTCCGGAAAAAACCATGGTAGCCGCCTCCGGCACAAGAATCACACTTTCGCCCATCTCTCTGCGAAAAAAATCCGCCGCCGTCGTTTTGCCTCCGCCTGGTCCTCCAGTGAGAACGATTCTGCAGTGTCCATTGGATGATTTACGCATGAAATCAATATGCGGGAGCCCGAGGGAAAGCGTCAAGTGCGACAAAGGCAGAATCGTCTCCATGTAGCGCAAGATTGACAGCGTCTAGACTGCGAATCATGTGATAGGCTTGCCCTATGAAGTTCACTGCACCTTTCCACACCGCCTTAGCTCTCTTGATCGCCGGTTGTGCATCCTCACAACCACACTCGGCTAAAGAGCGTTACTTTGAGGTACATGTGAAACCTGTGCTCGAAGGAAACTGCCTGCGTTGTCATTCCGGTCCGGCAGCTCCCGCAGGTTTGAATCTGGCTGATCGTAAGGGCGTGCTTAAACGCAGTTCCCGCACTGGGCGTCCTTTTGTGATTCCAGGTGACCCCGATTGCAGCCTGCTGGTGGCCGCCATTTCACGCAAAGGCACGCACCCGAAAGTGATGCCCCGTTTGGAAGTTAGCCTAACCGAGGATCAGATCGGTGATCTCAGCGAGTGGATTGAGGATGGTGCCTAATGGCCGGAAGGCGAAGCTGGCCGATTGCACCACGAGTTCAATGCAGAGAATCCATAGGCAGCATCGGTTGACTTGATTTCTTAAGGGGCGACCGCTAGTGTCTTCACACTCAAGGCACGCCATGAAAACATTCCCCGCTTCGCTCACGTTGCTTGCTCTTTTCGCCTTGTCAGCGGGAGCCCAGACCATCACCACCAAGACGCTGGACATCGGCTCGAACGGTCAAACTGGTCAATATTCCTCACTGGCCATCGTCAATGGGAATCCGGCTACCGCCTATTACAACCTCACTGAGTCGAGCTTGATGTTTGCCCGAAACAGCGCGGTGGATGGCTCCGGCACCTGGACGGTTACGACTCTGGATAATACCGGGGTCACTGGCCAATATGTCTCGCTCACTGTGGTCAATGGCAATCCGGCCATCAGTTATTATGATGCTAGCAATGGCGATCTCAAATATCTGCGGGCACTGGATGCTGCTGGGACGAGCTGGGGAACAGCCGTAACAGTGGACAGTTCCGGTGATGTTGGCCAACACACCGCACTGCTGGTGATTAACGGCAACCCGTCGATCAGCTATTATGATACCACCAACCATGATCTCAAGTTCGTGCGCGCTAACGATGCCAGTGGGGCGAGTTGGGGCACGCCAAAGCTCTTGGATAGCAGTGGTGATGTGGGGCAATATGACTCACTGGCAGTGGTCAATGGCCGACCGGCCGTTAGCTATTATGATAACACCAATGGCGATCTTAAATATGTATGGGCACTGGACGCGAGCGGGGTAACATGGGGAACCCCAATCACCACTGACAGTGCCAGTGACGTGGGGCAATTCAGTTCACTTCAAGTGGTCAATGGCAACCCGGCCATCAGCTACTACGACTTCGATGCAGATGATCTCAAATTTGTGCGAGCCAATGATGCCAGCGGAGCGACTTGGGGTGCACCTCTGACCGTTGAGAGTGTCGAAACCGTCGGGCAATACACCTCTCTGGCGATTGTGAATGGCAACCCGGCCATCAGTTACCACGACCTCTTCAATGGCTACCTCAAATACGTACGGGCCAGCGATGTGAATGGAGCGGCATGGGATTCGCCCTTGGTCTTGGACAGTGCAGCCCTCGTGGGCCAATACACTTCGCAGATCATCGTCAATGGCAACCCGGCCATCAGCTATTACGACGCAACCAACGGTAACCTTAAATTTCTCCGGGCTAATGATGTGAACGGAACGGTGTGGCCGACGGTGGCAACGGTGGATACCGGTGTGCAAAGTGGAACCGTGGGTCAATACAGTTCGCACGCCATTGTGAATGGCAACCCAGCCATCAGTTACTACGACGCGAGCAATGGCGATCTTAAATACATGCGTGCCACGGATGCGAATGGGACGAACTGGGGCACACCGGTGACTTTAGATAGCAGCGGTGATGTGGGGAAATTCACTTCACTGGTCGTGGTTAATGGTTGCCCGGCTATCAGTTACTATGACGTCACCAAACGTGACCTCAAATACGTGCGGGCAACCACCGCCAACGGGACACTGGTGACGGACTGGGGCACTCCCGTGACTTTGGACAGCACTGGCATTGTCGGCCAATACACCTCCATGGCTATCGTGAATGGCAACCCGGCCATCAGTTATTATGACAGCTCCAATGGGGATCTCAAATACGTGCGTGCATCTGACGCGACTGGAACTGGCTGGAGTTCTGCATTGACCTTGGACAGCACTGGCATTGTGGGGCAATACACCTCAATGGTTGTGGTCAATGGCAACCCGGCCATCAGTTACTACGACAGCACCAGTGGGGATCTCAAATACGTCCGTGCATCCGACACGAATGGATCTAGCTGGACATCCCCATTGACCTTGGACAGCAGCGGCCAGGTGGGCACCTTTACTTCGATGGTGCTCGTCAATGGCAACCCTGCCGTCAGCTACTTCGATGAAAGCAACGGCGAACTTAAATACGTGCGGGCCAGCGATGTGAGCGGGTCGTCATGGGGAACTCCTTTGACTGTGACTGTGGTAAGCCCAAGCATCGTGGGCAAATACGTCTCCATGGTGATCGTGAATGGCAAACCCGTCCTCAGCTATTACGATGAATCCAACGGCGACCTCAAATATGTGAAAGCAATTGATGCGGACGGCACTGCCTGGGGCACTCCTGTGACCGTGGACAGTTCGGGCTCGGTCGGACAATATGCTTCACTCGCAGTAGTGAATGGTAGTCCGGCAATCAGCTACTTCGATGTCTCGAATGGCAATCTGAAATGGGCATCACTGATCTACGGAGAGGATGCTGATGCGGATGGTCTCCTCGATTCTTGGGAACTGGCCTTTTGGCCTACGATCAGTGGCCATGGACCGCTGGACGACGAGGATCATGATGACATTGTTAATTTACTGGAGTTTGCTTTTGGCCTGAATCCAACGGTGAGCAATGGTTCGGCTCTACCGCCTCCGGTCGCTGAGGGTGGCTATCTGACATTAACGATCACCAAACAGCCTGGCATAACTTATGAAATTCAGAGCACGGGTTCACTGCCCGGATCCTTTAGTTCTGCCAACACCATCACGCTCCTCAACGATGTCTCAACATTGAAGGTTAGGGACAATGTATTGATGAGTACCATCGGGGTAAGATTTATGCGTGTTCAAGTCACTATTACGCAGTAACTGCCAATTCGGGACTTGCTGTTGATAAAGCTTTATTCGGAAAGTGGCAGGACATCGACGGCGACATTGAGCCTTTGTTCGCCAGCACCGATGGTGACGCCACGAAGCGGGCTGACGTCGCTGAAATCCCGTCCCCAGGCCAGCGTCACATGGCGGTCGGAAGGAAGCACATTATTGGTCGGGTCGGCATCCATCCAACCAATGTTTTCGCCACAGTAAACAGACACCCATGCATGTGAGGCGTCTGCCCCGACGAGCTTAGTTTGACCTGGCGGTGGCATGGTTTCCAGATAGCCACTAACGTAACGTGCAGGAAGTTCGAGGCTGCGAAGGCAGGCAATCATCACCTGGGCAAAATCCTGACAGACGCCGCGGCGTTTCTTGAGAACCTCTTCAACGGGGGTGGCGGAATCAGTGGCGGTGGGATCGAAAAAGAAATCTGTATGAATTCGGCGATTCAAATCGCAAACGGCCTCAAGGATTGGGCGATCGGCCGGGAAGGAGCCGCGCGCGTATTCAGCAAAGGCGGGACCAATAGGAATCAGTGGAGAAGCATAGGTCAGTTCCCCGGCGGTGCTTGCGGGGTTGAAACACTGATTGCGACAAGCATCCCGAACGGATTCCCAGGCAGGGGTTTTCCGCGCGTCGAGGGGGATGCTCCTTTGCACTTCGACAAGACTGCGGGCGATGACTTCCAATTTCTGATGGGAGCCGGCGATTTCAAAGTAAACGTGGCTATTCCCAAAATAGTCGACGAGTTCAGTTCGCTGAACAGGCTCTGGGTGAATCGTCATTTCATGCCAGGGGCATTCTTGAAATGGCAATGCACGCGGTTCCAGTCTTGCGGTGTAATGGCACACCGTGACCGGGCTTGCGTAGGTGTAGGTGGTGCGATGGATGATGTGGTAGCGCAATGGAATTCTGGTTTAATTCTCGCTTCGGTGTGAGGCATGGGAAAAGAAATGTGCGGTGATCAGATTGGAGAGTTTATCGAGTCCATCACTGAGTTTTCCGCACACTACCGGCATATGTCTGAAGATCTCATCACCGGCTTTGGCCAGAGCGGCCAGATTAAGTGCGGCAAGGTCAGATTGAAGTGAATCACACTGATGATGAGCACTCTCACCACGGTCCGCAGAGGGATCCGGCGGGAGTTGAGAAGTCTGGCGCCCGAGAATGTTGAACTGGTGGGCGATTGACCGCGGATTAATGTCGTTTAGAAGCAGGAGATCGAGCACGGGAATCAAACTCGGGTGAGCAAAGTGCAGTCGCCGGTAGGTCATGGTGCTGTCGCAAATTTCCAACAGCGGATACAGCAGTTGGTCATTCGAAGCGCATTGCTCTGTGGCTGTGCTCACAAGGTCGAGCACAATACCGGCACGCTCCACACGCTTGCCGATTTCCAGGAAGCGCCAGCCGTGACCGCGTGTCATGTTTTCCTGCTGCATCCCACTGAAGGCGGCGAGATCAAGGATGAGTGTGTCCAGCACGCCCAGCGCTGTGGAGACAACAAAGGGGCCAACTGGAAGCCGTGCATCACGATCTATGCGGTTGAACAGGCGCCAGGTGTCGTCGGAAAGCCGGTCACGCGCCGCTGCAGCGTTGTAATGCAGGCGGCTGAGCAGATGCGGCACGCTGCAGTCATTCTTTGCGTCGAGAAGCAAGGACTGGAGATTGTCGATCATGGAGATGGTGCCTTTTTTTGGCACCAGACCCATGCGGTTCATCAGAACAAGACAGCCCTCCAACTCACGTTCCTGAACTTGCGTTCGTTCCCCGGCAAGGCGCTGCATGATGGCTCGCAGAATGCGCACGGTGGCTTCCAAACGTTCGGCGTAGCGGCCCAGCCAAAATAGATGATCAGCGACTCGGCTTGGTACACCGCTGGGCGGACGGGATGGGCGGATGATCACCGGCTGCTGTTGGCGGCGGCTTTCATAGTAGGCATCAATCGAGCCGTCACCGATGACCCAGGTGTCCTTGCTGATGCCGCCGCTGCGCATGGTGACCAACCAGCGATGCGGCTCCGGACTCACTCGTGACAGGCCGCCGGGCATGGCTGTGAAGCCATCACCTTGCGCGATGGCGAAGGCGCGCCAGACGAGTGAGCGTGGTTCGATTTTACTGCCGGTCCAAGTGGGTGCAGTGGAAAGACTCAGCACCTCCTGCGCTATCCAATCATGCGGGGCGGCCCGGATGGTTTCAATCATTCGCGCTTTTTGTTTGGCATCGAGATCGGCTAGGAAAACCGGATTGCGTGCGCCTCGCGCAAAGGCGGGTTTAATCACCCAGCGATCCGGTTGGTCAAGCAGGGTGTCAATCGCCTGATTCTGGCCGCACCATAGCGTTTGAACGCACGGCAGAATCAGTTCTTCACCCAGCAAATGACGGCACAAATCCGGCATGAACGGATGCAGGGCAGGGGTTTCGACCAGACCTGTTCCAAGGCCGTTGGCCAAGGCAATGCTCCCGCTGCGCCAGGCATCAAGCAGGCCTGCCGTGCCGAGTAATGAATCTGATCTGAGTTCCAGAGGGTCACATGAAATGTCGTCAACATGCCGGACCATGACATCAACTTGCCTCAGGCCTTCCAGGGTCTTGAGGTGCACATGTCGGTCGCGGACCGTGAGATCGGCTCCCTCGACCAAAGGAAAGCCAAGATAGCGTGCCTGGAACGCATGCTCGTAGTATGTCTCGCTGTATGGACCGGGAGTGAGCATCAGAATACCTGCTTCTCCTTGGCGGCGTTTGGGCTTGAGCGAACGAAGCATGTCGCGCTTCATTTCAAAGTAGGCGGCAAGGCGTTTAACCTTCGATGCGTTGAATTCTTCCGCATACACATTGGCCAGAATGATGCGGTTTTCTAAAGCGTAACCATGTCCGCTGGGGGCTTGCGTGCGGTCGGCCAAAACATGCCATTGACCGTCAGTTCCTCGCACGAGATCGCTTCCCATCGTGAAAATAAAACGCCCTCCTGGTGGGTCAATTCCCATAACAGACCGGAGGTAACCCGGATTGGCATAAATAAGGCCGGGGGGTAACACTCGATCTCGCAGAAGTCTCTGCGGACCGTACAAGTCCCTCAACGCGGCATCAAGCAGGCGGCCTCGTTGATCGAGTCCTCGCTGGACATGCCGAAACTCCTCTTGGGCGACGATGAACGGGAGTGCATCGAGTGCCCAGGGACGGCTGGTGCCCAAGGCGTCATCGTAAACATTATAAGTGACGCCGTGATCGCGCAGCAACCGTTGAATGCTTTCCGCGCGGAGGGTGAAATCACCTGCAGTGCAGTGATTTAGAAAGCTTCCAAAGATTTGCCAGTGCTGCCGCAGTTCACCAGAAGGCAGCATCATCTCGTCATAGACACCCGATTCAGGGCGGTAGTCACAGAGACTCCCATTTCGATCAGCCATTTGCAGCGGTGATGATATGAGTGAGGGCTGATGTACGGGTGGCATTGGCATTACGGTCGTGACCTGTCATGCGCCAGAATCGGACCAAGTTTCACCCTATCTGTGGACACTCGACGGCTCTCTCGAAACCGGGAGAAAGTTACAACCAGTCAGCGGATCTTGATCAACGACTTCCAGGCATCTGCTGACCATAACGTGCATTACCTTCCCACTTAGGCGGTCGGTTCCATGGCAATGTACTGTCTGTAACCGCCGGTGCCACACGTTCGCGGCGTTTAGGTTCATTGCTTGCGCATGATACTAGGGATGCCACTGCGACGAATGAGAAGAGAATTGACCGGGTTTTCACGACGACAGGCATATTGAATGATCGGGATTACTGATAAAGGTTTTCCAAAATCACCTGATCGCCTGGAGCGATGTTGATGCCCTTTGAAACCGACTCGGGGATGATGTTCGCCACAGTGCGTTCACCCTCGACGGACACGATGCTCAGTTTGCCAACGGTTTGAGTGCCACGGATAACAAGAAGTTTAGCTGCCTCCGTGATGCCGAGGGTTTTGCCTGCATTAACAACAACGAACCCCCAATCATTGTTCACCGCCACAATGCGGGCGTTCAAGCTGTTGCGATCGAAGGATTTCTTCCGGTCTTCAATCTTTTTAACGATCTCATCAAGCACTCGCCGACTATCGACGCTTTTTGCCTGTTCGGCTTCAACTTCTTTCTTTTTTGCCTCCGATTGAGCTTGGTATTCAGCGGTGGATTTCTTCATGCCGTTAATCTGCTCGACCATGGTTTCAGGCTTCATGTCTTTTGGCAATTTTTCCAGCCTCATGCGCATGTCATTGCCCTTCTTGTTAGCTGCATCCAATTTGTCGGTCACCAACTTGGTGTCGTTATCCGCTTGGGCGATTTTCAGCTTCTGCGATTTCACCTTTTCTGATTCGATTTCGAGTTCCTGCTTAACTTTGTTAATCTCGCCACCCACCTTGTCGACGTCAGCGACCACGGCATTGGCATCTTTCAACGCTGATTGCACCTGGACGTTCAGCGCGGCCACGTCGGTTCGCACCTTGGCGAATTCACGTCCGTTTTGGTAGGCAAAAAATGTGGACACAAGAATCAGCACAGCGCTGAGGATGAAAAGTACTTTGGTCATGGGAAAAGAAAAATGTGTTAGTGATGATCGATGCTCCAGAAGCTGGCCATCAAGGCTTGGGTGCAGGAGCTGCTCCAAATGGATCGGCGGTATTTGGGGCGGCCGGGGTTCCTGCGGGTGCGGCACCCGGTTTGGGCGCAGGAGCTGCACCAAAGGGATCTGCACCCATGGCAGGAGCGGCAGGTGCCGGAGCTGTGCCTGCAGGAGCCGGAGCCGCACCAAAGGGATCCGAGCCCATGGCTGGCGCGGCAGGTGCTGGAGCTGTGCCTGCAGGTGCTGGAGCCGCGCCAAAGGGATCAGCACCCATAGCAGGGGCGGCTGGGGCCGCGCCTTTAGGCGCAGGGGCCGCGCCAAACGGATCGGAGCCCATCGCGGGAGCAGCTGCTGCGGCAGGAACTGTGGTGTCCATTGCAGGGGCCCCGGCAGGAGCACCTGCGGCAGGTGCTGGAGTTGAACCAGCCGTCGGTGAACCCGTTGCTGCTGGTTTGGAGGCTTGTTGCGATGCAGAGGCCACGACGATGTCGCCAGAATGAATCATTTTCCCCTTGGCAAGGCTGCCCTTCACCACTTCAGCCACGGCACCGAATTGCTCAACATTCATCACTCTAAGTTTGGCGATGATTTCCTTGCCGCGTTTCACATCAAGATCAGCATTGGCGAAAACGCCACCCGAGTTACCTTTGCTCAAAATGGCGAAATGCCATTGCGGAAAAAATTGACTCACGCGAGCTGTGAAGGCCGGGTCCACAACCCCTTTACGACCTCTCGCTTCGGCGTCACGCAGGCTGGTTGTCTGGGCGATGGTGTTTTCATATTGCTCCTTGGCCGAGGCGAGACGCTGGGTTTCACTGGCGACACCGGCTTCGGCTTCAGCCTGTTCTTTTTTGTATTTCTCGATCTGGGCGATTAGCTTTTCGACATCACCAGCCTCTTCAATCTGCTTCTGTTGCGCAGCGACCTGTTGTTCAATTTGATCAAGGTTTCCTTTGAGCAGTTTCAGAGCCTCTTCTTTCTCTGTGGCATCTTGAGCGAGTTTTGAAGTTTCGGCCTTGGTGGTCGTAAGTTCTTTTTGAATGCTGTCCAGTGCGGCATTTTTTGCCACGAGCGCTTCATCTCCTTTGCGCTTGCGATCCTGAGCGGCTTTTAGATTTTCACCGGCAAAACGTTCGCGATCACGTTCAGACGTGAGGTCTTTATGATTAGACCATGCGAAATAGCAAGCTGCACCGAGGCAGACAGCAGTGAGAAATGAGAGAATCTTCCAGACCATGATTGTGAAAAAGTGGGATTAAGCCCTTCCTCTTACAGATTTTTGCCTTTTTCGACAACACCAATTTTCACTGATCTTAAATTACCATCCAATTACTGCCCGGATTCGAACTTGCGGAACACTTAACCCACGCCTATCTGCGTTTGTCAGGGGCCGTGGATGTTCAGCTTGTGAACCCCGCCAGGTCCTGACGGAAGCAACGGCAACATGCCTGTCTATGCTGCGGTCCCCTGGCACTTTTTCAATCACTGTATGAGCCGACGAGGTTAATATCGCTCTATTTGAGAAGCAGTTGCACCCAAGTGCTTGCGTTCCACTGGACAAACAAAGTGATTATTAGTGCCAAAGCGAGCCCCCCCGCTCCTACGAGAGTAATTTCGAAGAGCTTTGTGAGGCTCAGCGCCAAAGGAGAAACACCCACATCTCCTAGCGTCTTGAACTCACGCCGCCGCATGCGGAAAGAGAGTGCAAAGACGAGTGCTGAGATGGCGGCTGCAGCAATTAGAGTTAGACCGAGCACGCTGAATGCGAGCGTTTGCACCTGAAACAAGGTGCTCATCAGGGCATCGTATTCCTCGCGCGGGCGAATGAGTTGAACGGCGTTGGTTCCTTTCAAAAAGCGGCCCGCAAGCAGCGCCTCCGATTTCGGGTCCTTCGGAACTACCAGAATGGCACTCAGCTCATAGGCTGATGTGTCTCCATGAAAGTGGAACCCATCGAGGTTCTTGTCGGTGACTTCATTGAACATGCGCACGCTGGCATTGGCAACCAGGTTGTCAGTTTCCGTTTTTAGCACCGTGTCCCGGGTTGTTGACACATCTTCGTGCCCATGAGCCAGTCCCTGAATGAGCCAGGCGGTTTTCAAGTCCACGAAAACGGCATCATCGTCGGGCGTTCCGTTGGGGGTGAGAACGCCGGTGATACGCATTTTTAGCGGGTAGATGCCTGCCATGTCGAAGACCTGCTCTTGTGAGGAAAAGATGGCATCGCCAGGTTTGAGGCCTCGTCGAAGGGCTGTCCGAGCTCCTAAAACGCAATCTCCAAGACGTGTGATCATTTTACCGTTTGCAATGCGCAGGCTGCGGAGGCCGAAGTATTCGATCTCGGTGCCGACAATGGGTGACTCCTGCGCATGGAAACGTACATCAAGCGGAATAGCCGAGCCCAAATTCGCCTCACGCAATTCATGCAGGTGTTTCATGGCAACGGGCGGCAGGGGTTGCCGCTTAAAATAGAGTGCGGTGAGCATGAGGTCGAGTGCGCTCCCTCTGGCACCTACAAGCTGAGGTGTGGAAACGGCACGCTCACGCATGGTGGCCTCGGTAGCCTGAACCACTACGCGCAGACAAAGAGGTAGAGTAATCACCAGAGCTAGCGCACCTGCTAGGAGCAGCGTTTGCAGCCGGTGCCGCGCTACGTAGCGCCAGGCTAGGTGGAGTGCAGCTAACATCATGAGGTGAAGTCCTCTACACGGGCATGGTTAGGGAAAAGTGGCATCAACTCAGTGTCATGGGTGACCATGACAAGACAGGCCTGCTGCTCATGCGTGTATTCCATGAGCAGGTCCATCACCCGGCTGCGGCGTCGAGAGTCGAGAGATGCGGTGGGTTCGTCGGCAAACACAAATCGTGGTTTGTGAGCCAGAGCCCTGGCAATGGCAATACGCTGCCGCTCGCCCTGTGAAAGTTGACCTGCGAGTTTCTGCCAATGTTGGCCGATTTCAAGACGCTCGGCGAGATCACGCGCACGATCTGAAGCAGAGGCGGAAGTGTGGCTCCGAAAACGCTGTGGAAGCAGAATGTTTTCTTCCACGGTCAAGTAGTCGAGCAAGGCAAAGTCCTGAAACACCAAACCGACTTCACTCAGTCGGAAAGCGCGGCGTTCTGCTTCGCTGAGTGCTTGCAGCGCCGTGTTCCCCAGTTGCACCAGTCCGGACTGCGGTTGGAGCAGGCCTGTCATGAGACGCAGCAGTGTCGTCTTGCCCGCACCACTCGGCCCCAATAGTCCGAATCCGGCACCTGGAGCCACTTCCAATCCATTCACGTGGAGCCGGAAGGAACTGCCGGGATAGCTGAAACTGAGGTCTTGGAGGGAAATGCCTGACATGGACAACTCCAGTTAAGCAGTGACTGAAAGCATCTCAAACTGGAGTTGTGGCGCAACCGTGCCACTTACCCAGCCACCAGATCATAGCCGCGCCATTCTTTGATGGTGATGTCGGCAAAGCTTCCGACGGGGAGCTTTTTATTCACGAAGACCGTGGTGTCGATGTCCGGGGCGTCCATTTCACTGCGGGCAACGCCGGGTTCTTCGACGAGCACGCGCATTTTTTTGCCAACCTGCTGTCGATTGACGTGCTCGACCCCGCGCTGGATGGAGCGCATGGCTTCGTTCCATCGTGCTTTGCGTGTCATGTGGTGAATCTGACCTTCCATCTTGGCTGCCCGGGTATCCTCTTCACGGGAGTAGTTGAAAACGCCCGCCCGCTCGAATTTTTCGTCTTCGATAAATTGAACGAGTTCATTAAAGTCGGCCTCAGTTTCACCGGGGAAACCAACGATGAAAGTGGTGCGAATGGCGATGCCCGGGATGCCTTTGCGGATGCGCTTGAGCAGGTCGCGGATATACGCGCCATTGGTTTCGCGCTTCATCAGGGTGAGCATGTTGTCGCTAATGTGCTGGAGCGGAATATCAATGTAGCGCGCGACTTTCGGGCTTTCTGCGATGGCTTGAATCAAATCATCACTCCAATGCGCGGGATGTGTGTAAAGGAGGCGAATCCAGAAGTCTCCCGGAATGGCGTTGAGTTCGCGGATGAGTGTGGAAAGGGATTCGCCTTTCGTTGAATCGACCCCGCTGCGCGGTTTCGGACGCTCGTCCGTCCATTTGTCCATTCCAAAGTACGTTGTGTCCTGGGATATCAGGTTGATCTCCTTGACGCCGCTTTCGATGAGTTGCCGAGCCTCTTTAACGATGCTCTCCTGAGTGCGGCTCCGATGGCGGCCGCGAATGCGCGGAATGATGCAAAAGGAGCAGGGGTGATTGCAGCCCTCGGCGATTTTGATGTACGCGAAATGCTTCGGAGTGAGGCGGAAACGCGGCGTATTGTAGTCGGGTATGTATTGTGGCTGGCGGGTGACAAGGTTTTCCTGCTCACTCGCATCTTTGTCCATGATTCCCTGAATGATCGGAGCAATCTGTGTGATCTGGTCAAGCCCGATGAATGCATCAACCTCTGGCATGAGACCGGGCAACTCCTGGGCGAACCGCTGGGATAGGCAGCCAGCGACGATGATTTTTTGCTTTTTACGTTTCTTTGACTCGCCGCGCGCATCGACGGCCTCATGCACGGCTCCAACACTCTCCTTCTTTGCCATGTCGATGAAGGAGCAGGTGTTGATGATTAACACATCGGCCAGATCAGCCTCCGGCGTCATGGTCATGCCAGCCTGCTGCAGGTGGCCGATCATGATTTCGGAGTCGATGAGGTTTTTGGCACAACCGAG
>CANJVS010000012.1 GCA_947477755.1 Verrucomicrobiaceae bacterium
CCATTGTCATTTTCCGCAACCTTGCGGGACTTCCTGCGACGACCTTTCAATGCCCGGAAGAGGACGATGCCAAGGCGCAACTCGCCATGGAGATCGACCAAACGATGAAGGAGAAGGCACAGTCTGGCTGGAAAGGCGATCAGGCGAAGGAGCGGGTCATTCAGAACCTCCTGCACAAACTCCTCCAGAAGGATGTCGCCGCGATGCAGGCCCTGTTTGAGATCATCAAGAACCAACCTGGCTACTAATGACGGAGACGATTCAGATCGGAGAAATTTTGATTCAAGTGACCCGAAAGGCTATCAAGAACGTGCATCTCTCCGTGCATCCGCCGGACGGCCGCGTCACGTTGGTCGCCCCAACCGCCACCCGGCTGGATGTCGCCCGTGCCTATGCCATTTCCCGACTCGGTTGGATTCGAGAGCAGCAGGAAAAGCTCAGAAATCAGGCTCGGGAAACACCGCGTCAATTCATCGAACGGGAAAGCCATTTCATTTGGGGTCGCCGGCATCTGATGACGATCAAATATGCGGAGGCAAAACCGTTCGTTGCGCTGGATCACAAACGAATCACGCTCACCGTGCGTCCAGGTGCTAATGCCGAAAAACGAGCGGAGATCATCCATGAGTGGCACAAGTCTTTGCTCCACGAAGTTGTTCCCTCGATCATCCAGAAATGGCAGCCCAAATTGAAGGTGCATGTGTCGAGTTACTTCCTGCAACGCATGAAAACGAAATGGGGGAGCTGCAACCACCGCGACTGTCACATCCGCCTCAACACGGAGCTGGTGAAGAAGCCGAAGGACTTGCTCGAATACGTCATCGTTCATGAGATGGTACACCTGCTTGAACCGACACACAGCGAGCGCTTCATCGCTATCCTGCAAAAGCATTACCCAACTTGGCGCGAAGCGCGTGCCGAATTGAATGAACTTCCACTGAGTGCCGAGGAATGGAGAGAGTAAGTCTGAGCCGGGGAAAGCCGAACTGCCGCAGGTGTGCGCTGTGGCAGGGTCGAAGAGAATTCAGTTAGACGAAACAGAGCCCTACAAAAGCCATGATTGATCTTGAGAACATCGACCGGGCGGTCGCCAGACTGGCCGCCCGAAATAACCTGACTCTGGAGGATGCCTCGGAGGCCTTCTGGATCATTGGAGACATGCCCTTTGTGGACGCGGAGGGGCGAGCCGTCGTGACCATGGAGGATGGGCGTACTCTTCATCTTGTTCGTGAATCATGAACGTATACTGGTGCGCTTTCGGCGCTTATGGGCTTTGGGTAACACATAGAAGACAAAGCCTTGCGCGATGTTGGCCTCATCACTGCGTCCGCACTTGTCGTGCCGTATTGATCACCATTTTGGCTGGGTGAAAAATGGTTGAACGGCATGAATAGGAGGCCTAGGATTAAGTGCGATTCTTGATCCTTAGCGCCGACCTGCCCAAAATGTCATACTAATGAGGCATGCGAGTGCAGGCCCGTGCTGTGGCTAATGACTAATCTCAGCACTCAATGGCCTGACAAATGAAACCAATCTTATTTCTGAAAAAAAATCGTTATTATGTATCGATAAAAGACGACTGTGATGCGCGAAACAATCTCGGCGTGATCGGTGTGGGCGACGAAAATGGCCAAAAGGGAACTCTAGATGCCAAACAGGAATTCTGTGATCTCATTCAGCGACAAGGTGGCAACTTGCCCAAGGAGCCTGGTTTTGTGCCCTCCCGAAACGGCAGGACAAGCTACGGGAACGGAAGCGGCTATCGTGGCTGGAAAAACTTCGGAAGCCAGAAAGCTGCGCTAAGCTATCTTGCGAATTATTTCACCCTTGTCGAATGCGATTCGAGTTTCAGTTCAGAATGCGCAAAGTCAGGAGCCAAGGAAAAGAAGAAGCAAGGCCATGCGCCGACACAGCAAAGAAAATTGGCGACCCCAATTGGAAATCAGGCTCAGATTCTTGCGGAAATCGGGTTTGAAAACGTGGCGCAGTGGGAGATTGTGAGCCCTTCCAAAATTCGTGATCTTGGAGATGATGCTGAATTATGGGAACAGTTCAAGGAGCCAAAGAACGCGCTTTATGCGTTTTGTTTAGGCGATGAAGTCCTGTATATCGGGAAAACAGCGCGCAGCCTTGAAAAGCGCTTTGTGGGTTACCGGGACCCAGGGAACACGCAGGCAACAAACCGGAAATGTCATGATGAAATCCGCAGGCTTTTAAAGGCGGGAAAATCGGTTCGCATCATGGTCATGCCTGATAAGACTTTCCTACACTGGGGCGAATTCCGAATCAGCCTCGCGGCAGGGCTGGAAGACTCACTTGTAGAAAAAATTCGTCCAAAGCTGAATGGGAAGAATGCAAAGCACATCAAGACTGAGAGCGAACAGATTGAAGAGAACGTTGAAAGCAATAGCAAGCCATGATCTGCCTGAATCCACACTGCGAGAATCATCAGAAAGATCTTGGTATCACGAAGTTCTGTCCTGAATGCGGGCAGAAGACGGTGAGTTCCGATCCGCAAAGCATGACCTGTCATGTGCCAGGCTGTGCAAACCAGGGCAATGATCTCGGTAAGATGAGGTTCTGCCCTGAGTGTGGTGCCACCACGGTGGCCTGGGGCGGTGCCGCGCCAAAATCCCCACAGAGCGGCTCTGCCCAGTCTTTGGCTGGAGGAACTGCACCATTGCCGCAGGTGCAACTTCCAGCCGGCTACGCCGGTTATCAAAGCGGCACGCTTGGTTCTAGTCGCAGTATCATCGCCGGGGATCAGAACATCAACCACTCGACGGTGGTGCACAATCAGGACCAGACCAAGCAGGTGCGCCAGTGCGCGGTTAGCGGGCGGCAGGCGGAGGTGACCAAGGGGCACGTCTGCCCTTCCTGCGGCCTATGGGTGCATGAGGACTACTTCGACGAAGCGCTAATGCGCTGCGACCGCTGCGGCACGGCGCTTGGCCAGCGTGCGGCCAGGCAGTTTGAAGCCAAGGTGCAGGAGTTCCTTGGCGACGGAGTGATCACCCGCGAGAAACTCAGCGAACTAAAGAGCCTTGGCGGAAGGCTTGGGATGTCCCAACCGGAGCAGGACACCATCATCAACCGACTCAAGCAAGATGTACAGCGCCGCGCTGCGGCCCAGCGTCCGATGTCGCTCATTGACCAGACGCGTTGGAAGGCCGTGCTACGAGCGGTGGACAATAAGGTGTTCCGCACTGATCCGGTGGCCGGCAGGGGACAACTGGATGCACTGCGGATGCTGCACAAATCCTACCCGGACAATGACTTGATCGCTACGCTGCTGGTTTCCATTTTGGCTGGGGAGGTGGTGGAAGCTCCGAGGCAGTTTCTGCCTGAGATTGAACAGGTGCTCAATTCCCCCTGCTTCGAGCACGACTCTCCGCAGAAGTATTTGACGCAGGCCATGTTCTTCCGCGGCGCGGTGCTGCGAGGGCTTGCACAAGTGTCCCACAGCGAAGGGGCGGGCAACTGGTCGGACATGCTGGAACAATTCAGCGATAGGCTGCGCACTGCCACCAGCGCGATGGAAACAATGTTCCCGGATTCCTCCGAGTGCAACGCATTACAAGTGGCGACAATGATAGATAGCTACCAACTATCCACTAGTGACGAGCACCTCAGGGGCGAGATAAATCTGCTGCTTGAGGGCGCGGCTGGTGCAGCTGGAGAGAGTGATATAGGCATCGCTTTGAAAGCGGCATACTCCAATGCCACCGAAGGCTTGGAGTGGGACGAGAAGCGTGAGATGTCGATGGGCCAAGGACTTGCCCGGATGTATTTTGAGGAGTTGTTTTTGCTAAACCTCATTAATTGTCATCAATCCGAACGCAGTCAGAGTGGGCTTAGTGGGAAATTGCTGGTGACCGCCGAGGCTAACCAATTTGAGCGGCTACGTAAGGCAGCATGGAGAGGTAATGTTGAAAGCATTTATAATCTTGGGATTAGCTATGCCGAAGGCGAAGGGGTAACGCAAAGCTACGAAGAGGCGGTGAAGTGGTTTCGCAAAGCAGCGGACCAAGGCGATGAAATGGCGCAAAACAGGCTTGGGTCCTGCTATTACCGAGGCGAAGGGGTGACGCAAAGCTATGAAGAGGCGGTCAAGTGGTATCGCAAAGCAGCGGACCAAGGTTGGGCAGATGCGCAATTCTTGCTTGGGTCCTGCTATGCCGAAGGCGAAGGGGTAACGCAAAGCTACGAAGAGGCGGTGAAGTGGTATCGCAAAGCAGCGGACCAAGGCGATGCAGTGGCGCAAGACAGACTTGGGATTAGCTATCACCTCGGCGAAGGGGTAACGCAAAGCCATGAAGAGGCGGTGAAGTGGTGGCGCAAAGCAGCGGACCAAGATTTTGCAAAGGCGCAAAACAAAATTGGGGCTAGCTATGCC
This sequence comes from Verrucomicrobiaceae bacterium, assembly GCA_947477755.1. Lineage (GTDB taxonomy): Bacteria > Verrucomicrobiota > Verrucomicrobiia > Verrucomicrobiales > Verrucomicrobiaceae > Prosthecobacter. The sequence goes on from CANJVS010000012.1 coordinate 4,397, forward strand.
GAAGGCAATGGAGTAACTCAAAACCACGAAGAGGTGGTGAAGTGGTTTCGCAAAGCAGCGGACCAAGGCTATACAGAGGCGCAAAACAACCTTGGGGATTGCTATTATTGGGGCGACGGGGTAACGAAAAGCTACGAAGAAGCGGTGAAGTGGTATCGCAAAGCAGCGGACCAAGGCGATGAATATGCGCAATTCTTGCTTGGGTCCTGCTATGCCGAAGGCGAAGGAGTAACGCAAAACCACGAAGAAGCGGTGAAGTGGTTTCGCAAAGCAGCGGACCAAGGCGATGCAAATGCGCAATACAGACTTGGGAGAAGCTATCTCCTCGGCGAAGGGGTAACGCAAAGCTACGAAGAAACGGTGCAGTGGTATCGCAAAGCAGCGGACCAAGGCTATGAATGTGCGCAAACCAGGCTTGGGATCTGCTATGCCGAAGGCAATGGGGTGACGCAAGACTACGAAGAGGCGGTGAAGTGGTTTCGCAAAGCAGCGGACCAAGGCGATGCAAATGCGCAAAACTGCCTTGGAGACTGCTATGCCGGAGGCGAAGGGGTAACGCAAAGCCACGAAGAAGCGGTGAAGTGGTTTCGCAAAGCAGCGGACCAAGGCGATGAATATGCGCAAAACTGCCTTGGAAACTGCTATTACGTAGGCAAAGGGGTGACGCAAGACTACGAAGAGGCGGTGAAGTGGTTTCGCAAAGCGGCGGACCAAGGCGATGCAATGGCTCAATACAGACTTGGGTCCTGCTATGAGTTCGGCAATGGGGTAACGAAAAGCAACGAAGAGGCGGTGAAGTGGATTCGCAAAGCAGCGGACCAAGGTTGTTCAGAGGCGTACATCCATCTTAAATATGGAAATACTTTGGATTAAATGTCCTAATTTTATTAAGCTCGGATTTCTATTCTCTTCTCATGAACCCAGAATCTAAAAACTCGAGTTCTCCGGCTGAGACGAGAGGGCACCTTCTTTTCCTGAAAAGACATTGCGGCAGCAAATCCGAAAGATTCTTCCCGCGCCTCATTAGTGATGAAGGTCAAGGTTTTTGGTTGAAGCACAAGGATGATGATTCTTTCAACCACGCCACCCTGCGTGAATGGCATGGCAGGCATGTGAGGGTGAATGGTCAAAGCAGGCCGGATGGACTGCTGCTGATCGATGAGATTTTCGAAAGCGTGGATCCCTTTCTGGTATGAATAATTTTTGCACCAATTGTGGCAACCGTTTCGTGGATGCGGACAACTTTTGCAACCAGTGCAGGACACCAAGGGCTGGCTCCAGTCCAAAACCCCTAGTGCGTCCCATGTCCCCATCAAACGCAGCGCAACAGGAGCAGCGTGCAGGGCGAGAATTCGGATTGAGGTTTTTCCGCGAGGACTGCTCGATGCCAGATGTTCATCATCGCAGCACTCGTGCGTGTATCGTTTACACAAGCACCACACGCCTTCGGCGCTTACTTGGCCCAGCGTCCATGGAGATCGAACAGAGGGTTTGTCGGTTTGTCACACTTGCACCTGGTGGGGTGAGTTGTTTTTTGCTCGATGCCGACTACACATTTTTGAGTAACCAACCCGGGGAGGACTGGCAGGAGCATGTTCTATTCCTGCGCAAGGCGGTTGATCTTCTTCAGCGCCGTCTAAGCCTCAGAGTCACAAGCTTCTTCATCATTGGGGACGGGGATGTCATCCCTATGCCATGCCTCGGTAACCCTGTTGGCCCGGATGACGATGTGGATACCGATTACCCCTATGCATCGCTCTCGGTGGAAGACCCCTGGGCGAGCATCGAGCCGGCGACCTTCGCGGTCGGTCGTTTGCCGGTGGGTAAATCAAGCGGGGCGGAATCTGCCGCAAATTATTTAGACCACCTTCTTCAACCCCAGCCAGCGGGCCCTGCACCGCGATCCTGCTTCGGCGTGGCTGCGGCAAAATGGGAGGGAGCGTCGCGCTCAACATTTGACCTGTTTAGCCAAGAGTCGCTTTTAGTTTCCCCACCGATCACCGCGCAGTCTCTGGATCGCCAACGACAGCCTGACCACGATCTGCTTTATTTCAATCTGCATGGCTCGAACGATCCGGATGAGCCCGGTTGGTTCGGCGAATCCAGCGATGGGCACTTCCCCGTGGCGGTCCAACCGGGGCATCTCAGCGGGATGGACAGGCCCAACATCGTCGGAGTCGAGGCCTGCTATGGAGCGAAGTTCGCGGGTTTGAGTGCTTCGTCCAGCAGCCTGCTGCAGGCGCTGGGGAGCAAGACGCTTGGCTTCGTAGGCTCCAGCCGGATTGCGTTCGGCCCACCCGAACCGCCGATCGGTCTGGCTGATATCGTCATCGGCCATTTTTTGAAAAATGTGAGTGAAGGTGAAAGCTTAGGACAGGCTCATGCCATGGCGCGTAATGAGCTTTGGGAGGCCGTCGAGGACAATGGTCACACCAGGCTCACGATCTTAGAATTCAATCTATTTGGGGACCCGAACTACGTTGCCTTCCCCGGAAGTCGTAAATCCGGCGAGCAGCAAGGAACCGGCACTGCTCCAGCAGCCGGCACAGCATCCGGTCGGCTAATTCAAGCGATCCAGGCGCAATCCGGAGCTGCACGAGGCAGGATCTCAAAGGTGATCCGCAGGCTTCGACCCGACGAATTGATCAGTTCGGAGGTCCAGCGCGGCATAGAGAAATGCCGCCAAGCGGTCCAGGCGGTCCGAATTCCTTTGCCCCACGGGCTGCCTAGGCCCGAACCCGTCGAGATCATCACGGACGTCGGCGGCCAGAGAAAACTCATCCTGAATTATGTGGTCAAGCAGCGAGGTGTGACCATGGGCTGCAGCGTCGTGCAGGATCTTTCCACCTCGCAAATCAAAGACATCTTCGTATATCGTTAACATCAAAACAAACACCATCCATGAGCACCACCTGCCAACAATGCGGCAAACCAGCGTCCGGCAAATTCTGCGGTCCCTGCGGAGCGCCACTAAATCAACAAGCGGGCTGTCCAAGCTGCGGAGAAATCCTCCCGGCGAATGCCAAGTTTTGCGGAAAATGCGGCACGAGCACTGGGGTTAAGGCTGCATTGTCGGATTCAAAACAGGGCAGCAGCATGGACGGATTTGTCAGCTGGAGTTTCCTGCCCGGAGAGATCGCTAGAAAGCTCTCGACTGATGAGATCGTCGAGCTTGCCGAGGGTGGTGCCAAGGGCTTCATCATTGGGGAGGGTCAGCGTGCATTGATATACGCGGATGGTGCTGTCCTGGCCGAGATGGGGCCCGGCAAGCATTCGTTCCTCTCCGCCGAGGAAGAGCGCAAGGTGGAGGATGCCTTTTCTGCCAGGGCCGGGGGCGTCTCTGGGACGATATCGGCGGTTGGGCGCGCGCTAGGAAGATTTTTCCTTGGAAGCTCGCGTCGTGACCTGCAGGAACAGAGTTTGAACCATTATGAAAACCTTCGTAGCCACCTGGGACGGGGCAAGTCCATCAGCGCTGTCATCGCGCGTAGTGCGCCATTCCTGACAAAGCACGTGCTCCAGAATGTGCAAGCGAAGGACTTCACGGTCGACTTCTCGCTGACCTTGCGAGTGATGTTGGGAGACTTAAAAAGCTTTTACGGCGAGTTCTTGCTCGACCATCAGGTCGTCTCGCAGTCCCAGCTTGAGGCATCGCTTTTTGACTCCGACAGCGGCACCAACGGTCATTTGCTGGGTTTCCGGGAAATCCTGCGATCCTATTCGGTTCAGGAACTTTCCGGTTCAGAACAACTCAAGCAGGAACTCGCCATCAAGCTTCAGGAACTATCTCCGCCCGCGCTGAAGGTTCTCCAGCTAATCAGCATCAGCGCCGAAAAGGAGGAACTGCAGCGAGTCCGCCAGGAGCATGAGGCCAATTTGATCGCCGAGAAGGAGTTGGAGAACCTGATCAATACCAACCGCATCTGCAACCGCTTCCAGCTTGAGACCAACCGGCGCGCCATTGAGGAGGCTCGCAGCGATGAGGAGCTTCAGGCTGTCATGCAGGCCACCAACGTCGACGGCCTGCTGCGCAAGGAGTTGTTCGACAATTTGGTGCGCAACATAAGGGAAAGGTCCGAGGACCACGACATCGGGCGCGTTCAGGCGATCCGGCTCGTGCAGTTCAGCAACGAGTTCGACTACCAGCGCCAGCGCCTTGCCTTCGAGCAGGAAATCGTCAACCGGCAGTTGGAGATCAACCGCCAACGTCAAGCCGATGAGGCCGCTCATGTGCTCGAACTCGAGAAAAACCGCCGGAACTTCGAGCGGGATCAGGACATGCAGGATATTGACATTCTCCGGAAGTTGCAGTCGGTCACTGACGAGCGGAATCAGAGGGAGCATGACCGCGCATTGCAGACTACCGAGCGGTCGAACACACACCAACTTGATCTGGTGAAGCAGTTCGCCGGCATGACTGCGGAGCAAATCATGGTGGCCAATCCTAATCTTTCCGTCGAGCAGGCCGCGGCCATGGTGGAACTCGCCAAGAGCAAGGCTGAGATATCTCGCCAGGATGACCGTGTTGATCTCATGCGAGAGATGCAACAAAACCAGCAGATGCTTGTGAACCAAGTTATTCAGACCATGGGTGGCATGCAGGGACAGATCGGGCAGGCCAAGGACGCCGAACTGAAGCGTGCGTTGGAAAGCAACGACAAGGTAGAGGAGCGCATGATGCGTGTTGTAAATACCACCGTGACGGCCGCCAGCAAGGTCGGGGCTGGAGCGGATAGCAGTCGCGTAGAGCGGCCTACTCGGAAGCTCTACGCATCATGTGGTAGTTGCGATGCCGAGATTCCGCCCGGATCCAAGTTCTGTGTCGAATGTGGTGTTCCAGCGTAAATTTGCGGGTTTTTCGACGAGAATATGACCACCAAACTAGGAGGTGTCTTCGCAAATAGCGCAGACGTTGACAGACGTGGGAATGGAGTTCGTTGAGAAGGAGACATATTCAACAAAATGCCCTGTAGTCTGAAACTGGCCCTGAGTGAGAGGGCTTCTTCATGCATTCTGTAGTGCTTAAAGAATGGTAAGCGTCACCGCAACGACCATGGGAATGAACTTGGAATGGGGCGCGTGGGGAGTCAGGGATATCCGACGTTATGGACAACCAACTCACGATTTTGAAACGGGACGCACGCGGTCGTGTGCGCAGCACGGTTGAGGCGCGGTCCGGGTTCGGTGTTGCGGTCGCTGACGATGAGCCAACGTGTACCGGTCACCACACTTCGCGGATAAGGTTGGTGAAATGCACATCGGCATGCAGCTCTTTTAGCAAACCACATGCCCTCGTCCCCTGCCCTGCCCCGACACAATCCAAGTCATGGGCATCTTCGGCATAGACGACGCTTTGGATAACGAGATCCGATCCAACTGATGTCACAAGTCCGCAGCAGAGCCGCCCGCGCAAAACTGATTGGGGATACCAACACAACGATTTTGCGCCAGACCACTCTACATTTTACGACCCTGTCAGTGGCAATTATTCGCGTTGGTCTTTTGACGCTATCCGGGCGTATTGACGCGCTGACAGTCAGCGGAAATCTTGGATTAAGCCGCCGCTTCCAACTGCCCGGCACCGTTTTCCGCTACCCGACCAGCTATTTTGAGCCTTGCGATCGCCTGATCGCGTTCGCCAGCGCTGATTTGATGGAAGCACCTCTGCAATTCGCGCGCTGTTTTGGGTCCTTTGCACTGAAGTTTCAGAAAAATAGCCTCAGCAAGTTCCAGACTGTCGGTGTTGTCAGTGCTGTCAGTGTCGCAGAATCCAGGGACTGACAGCGCTTCTGTCATCAGGCTTTGCACGACCCGGTAGTGTTCTTGGCAGAGCCATACGGTCAAACGCACCGCCTTTGCCATAGCCACCTGACGAAACTTGATTGTGTCTGGAGTTGGTTCCTTCGCTGGCGCTGCTACAACACCATTCAATGGAGTTTCACCGATTGCTTTTGTCATCGTGATGATGCTGTAAAGACGCAGCACCAAATCGGGCAGCCAACTTAAATGGCGATGCATGGGTTGCGGAACACGCAAAAGCGCATTGGCAAACTGCTCAAAGAATTCCCCGGCAATCTTCATCGAAGGTTTATCTATGTTTAGAGTTACGGTGTTATCCTTGCCTATTCGGTAAGAAAAGATGTTCGCCAAACAATGGGTCCAATTTGAAAACTCTTCCGCATGCGCATCAGGTAAGCGTTTTGGGGTGCCCTTTTGCTGGATGAAAAGTACGGGCAGCGGTACATTCGCCAGAGGTGAACGCTTGCCGAACAGGACGCGTCGTGCAGCATCCGCGCGAACGGTCCACAATAGATGCACCGCAGAGGGGACTTCGGCATTGTGGGGTGGAAGTCTCAGATGTTTACTCCGCCATGCGAGCATGAGTATCTCGGCCAGCTCCCGCTGTTTGGCGGCGGGCATGTTTGCCCATTCATCCATAGGGTCACCCGCACCCTGCAATAGGGTGACACATTGATCTCGCGAATCCACCACGCCACGTGTTACAGCAACCGGATCTAATTTAGAAACGATGGTCTTCCGACGCAGCATATTTATGAAGGATAGCGGAATCGTTTTTTGCATTGCCTCAAATTGAGGATCGCTGCTTCTAAATTCGTGGTCCGGCCGTTGGGCTGCGATTTCGCGCACACCGTTGACGATGGCGGTCTTGACGCTTTTGAGGTCGGTTGTTTGCAATGTGTTGGCTGCATTAATCCATCCCTGTCCGATATTAGGCAGCCAATCATGGGTTAAAAGGCTGTCGGATAAGACGGCGAGATTAAAACAGGCGTGAATGCGGGAACATCCATCTTCAACAAAGACAGAACGTCCTAAACTGGCACCGAGATGCGCTAGGCCAGCAATAGCTACCACCGGAGGAGCCAGACCGAGCAGGTCTGGTCCTTTGTCAGATAGAGCGAGCAGGTATTGCGGAATACAATCGCGCACGTCGGCGAAGGTGACAGTGCCATCGAATTCAAAAGGAGGCGGAGGAGTTTGGGTGGACATAGTGGGGGGGACGGTTTGTTAAACGCAGAGGAGATGTTGTAATCAGGTGAGCCCGGGAACCAGCATGTAGCGGTTCTGCTCATCCATTTTAAGATGACCTTTTTGTTCAAGGAGCTGGATTGCCGGTTTAAAGTTATCAGCCCGCTGATTGTTGCAGGAACGCTGGATGTCTCTGAGTTTGCACGGTCCTTTGCGTGTCAAAATCCAGGTGATCTGATTCATGGCAGCAGTTGCCGCCTGCTCGGCGTGGCTGTCGCGCGCTTGTTTCAAAAGGCGCACGTGCATTCTGACAGCATACAAGGCAGTTTTGAATACTGTGTTCAAATCCAGAGTAAATTTGCCTACCTCAGATAGTTGGAAAAACATCCAAAGCAGACGGGCCGGGAGATCGTGAAGCTGGGCCGTATTGCTTTTATGCGCAGCTTGGATTTTGGCCAGAGTGTCGAGGTATGCAGTCTGCCGGGTACTGAACAGAACTGCAGTTTCATTCGGTAGCGTCAATCTCATCTGATCTTGCATTTTTCCAAAACAGCGGGCATCCAACAGCCGGTTCAGCGCTGCGTCGTAGGACTTAGAGGCCATAGCAACTGCTCTCATATTTGGTGCTGTGCCGCTCCATGGGGGAGCTTCCCACAGCAAGCATTGCTCAAGGACATCATTCCAACCGGAAGAAGGATCATTCAATATCGCTCCCACGCACTGCCGGCTTGTACTTGCCCATAGGTGAACACGGGCACGCTCAAAAGTGCCGTAACCTTGGTCTGCATGTATTGGAGGAAACTGAACATCGGTACCCTGCAGGTAGGCAGCTAGCGTGCTTGCTTGTTTATCCCCCGTGCCTGTAAAGCCTGCACGGCTGCCGAAGATACTTGCTTTGGGATGAAATAGAAAAGCTTCCCGGTGGATGCTTTCCTTCATCATATGTCCAAGCATATCGAGTGGTTCGTGGCTGAAAAAAAATGAGGGCAGATGAGAGGCCCCGGGACTGGAACGCAAACCCTCCTCTTCCCAATAAGATTTCAGTGAACTCAATTGACGCTCGTCAAAGCACTCCGTGGGCAATGCTCCCTTCTTAGCCAGCGTCATCTGATTAACTGCATTGTTCTCATCTTTACCATTAAATTCGGCGTAAATGGGGCGACGGATGAGCGCAGTTGGGTTCAATCCATGATCCCCAAATACGCACCGGTCTGCCAACTGGCGGGATTGGCTATTGGCGCGCAAGCGCAGATAATCGGCGCGCGTGGCCAATGGCTGGAATAGCGCCTTCTCCATCGCTTCGAAGCGCGGTGTGCCACAGTCGACAGACAGCAGATTCAGATGCAAGGGATTGCGAATTCCCATCGGGTCAACCAAACCGGCGTACGGACCAGCAATGCTTGTCATGACACCGGTCATACCCAGAGCCACGTTGGCAGGAGCGATCCCGAAGTAGGCGGCGAGAGCTTCGATGTGGATACCATAATCAACATCTGGATATCTGACCACACCTGGAGGACTGGCCTTAGTGTCAGTGGTTGTTGATGTTGTGATTGCTTGCGGAATGGAGGGTGCTGCAGTGTGGTCAGTTGGCATGGTACGTAAGCCCGGTGGGCGGTTAAATTCGAAACGCGGCAAGGTAAGACTGCCGACGCAAATCCAGCGGTGGTGCTTCTCGACATGAACCATCGAGACAACCAAATGTGTAACGTGTTAACATTCCGGTCCCGCGTACAGGCTGTCAACAGGGATAAATGCAGAGAATGCTAAGTTTGAAGTTTAGCATTCTCTGCACGCATTTAAACGATGCTCTGCCTCATGTAGCGTGCACTTCGTTTGCGTGACACTGCAGTGTCGGAGTGCGGGGATAGATAGGACGGCATGTTATCGGTTTGGTTACTGTCGTTTTGTTTAGCCTGCTGACAGTCATCAAACCGTCAGCTATCTATATAGCTGACGGTTTGACGGTTACCGGCGCTGACGGTCCTTTTGACGGTAAATGATGGTTGCGGATTATGAGGCGGGCACGCTCCCCACCCGCGTGGGGATGGCCCGGGCGTTCTGTCAAAGTTGTTAACCCAGTTCAGGTTTGTGTTGTTGTTTGAGTGCTTCGATGCGTGTCTTCATCTCTCCGTCTGCACTGGCCAGATTCAAAGCTGCATTGAGCTTGAACAAGTAGGTTGCGACTTCCTCTTCGAAAGCCTCGATAGATGCAAAGCCCAGGGCTGGCATACAGTCAGCACCATGACTCATAAATTCGTCGAAGGTAAAGCGAACGCAGAGTCTGAGTTCCTTATTTTCCACAAGCTCTCGCTTACTTGGCATGAAGATGAATGCTTTGGCTAGTTGCGGTTTGTTACGCGTCGTTGTGACAAGGCACATACGCACAGCATCCAAGTCGCTGTACTCCAAAGAACTGACAGCTTGTTCCTGTCCGAACTTGTCGTTTTCCAGCGCTTCCAGCGGGGCATAAACATTCCCGAGCCAGTAGTCAAAAGAGCATTCATCCGCAGGATTGTTCCAGTCTGCATCCGATTCCAATTCCCTCTCGCTGTGGATCGTATAATTCAGGTTTCGCACTGCTTCCGAGCGCAAGGACTCTCTGCCTTCCGGTGCGGGTAATGTGCTGACTCGGTTGTGGAACCTGCCCGCCATGTCCTCGTTGTTTACCGGTGGGAGGAAATATCCGTTACGCTGCAGCCAGAGCATCCCGATTGCCGCCTCCGTCAGGTGTGCCCGCCGGATATGGCGGATGATGGGACCGGAATGCAACGCGGTCACCGGTTCGGTCATGCAATCCTGCAGCACCGCCCCGATTGCAGTCGTTTTAAGCCACTCGACACCCTGCGGGCCGTGTGCTGACCTTGTCGACAGGTCAAAAACGCTAGGAGCAGCCTTTGCTGCAGCCTCCAGAGCCTCCCGCTTCTCTCTCCCCAAAACCAAAGCAGCTTCCAAAAGTTTCCGGGACTTGGATTCGTTAGCTGTTTCCTGTGAAACTGAAACCTCCTGCTCTGCTGCCGGGGAAAGTGTCGATGTTGAATCTTGAACAACTTCCTCCGCAACCGAACAGAGGGGTAGAGCAGAAGCAGCAACCACCAAAGGTTTGGAAAAAAAAGAAAACTGGAACTCCCCTTGGTCATCCAAGGGGTTAGGGGGATTTTCTTTTTCTTTCTCCTGTAGTTCTTCATTATAGGGGTGCAGGTGGGCGGGCTCAGAAGGTGCGGTTAGAGTTGATCCTGTAATAATCGCAGATGCACTGTGTGTATCTGTATCCTCATAAGTAAGTTCAGACCCCAAAGCCAACTCCCGGCGCATCTTTGCACGCTTGGCTCTCTGGTCCCGCGTACCCTGCCCGTCAACATCCACCGAGTAATGCAACACACTGGTTGGGGTCATCTTGTCGACTTCACCGTCCGGGCTGTAGACGTAGCAGATTCCGGCCAGGCGACCATGCTTGCGAACCCTTACGTTAGCGACGTAGTTTTGTTCCGTAAGATGTTTCATCGCCTTGTTAAAGCGAACCGATGACAGGCCAGTTTCCTTGCGGATAAGACCCTTGTGGATCTGGAAGTAAGAGGCGTGCTCTGACATAACCCGGACGATCGTATAGGCGTCGCTGGTTACGGCAGGGTTCGCGTGCTTGGGTAACGTAGGTATGATGACCTTGCGTCCTTTGGTTTGTTTGGCCAGAAGGATAGTGTGTGGTTTGTCGGAGGGGTGCATAAAATGAGATTTGACGTCAGGGCTTGTGGTATAAAAGGCTGTAGCCTTTGCGTGGTATGCCCCCTTGGGGGCTTCGGGATAAGGGCGAGGCCCCCAAAGGGGCATACACCTCAGGCGGTGGCCTTTTACAGAGCAGAGCTCACGGTTCATATGTCAGCTGCAGTTGGGTCGTGCAGAGATCAATGCAGAGAATACAGAAGTTCAAATTCACAGCATTCTCTGCATGCATTAAACGACGCTCTTCGGTTGCGTGACACTGAAGTGTCGGAGTGCGTGGCTTTGGATGTAGGTTATCTGAAGCGCATCCTGGCTGTTCGTGTTTGCAACGAAGCCCAACCGTTAATGCGTCATGTTTCGCAGATAACGCAGGTTTTGGCATGCGGGTGTGCGGCACCCACATGCTTTTTACGCAATGCCAAATTGCACCTCAACTTCCATCCGCAATGATCCATCGTACCGTATCGCTAGGTCGTCCGCCTCCAGTTCTTGCAATCTTTTGAATGCTTAACTTATCAGGGTTCTCCCTCACCAAAGTTTCGATGGTATTACGTTCAAAACCGTGGCGTCGACTCATGTCACGCAGCGTGCATTCATTGTTTGGCTTACCGCTCAGCACGGTCAACAAACTGTCTAATCTTTCTGACTTGTTCTTTTCCCGACTGAAGCTGAGTAGGGCCAACTGTTCTTGAACAAACCAATTCATGAGAGTGATGGCATTATTTGCCGTGTCGACACTCATGGGGCGCTCGAATGACAGCTTTCCGTGAAGACAGGCATGTAGCACTAGCGCAAGTTTCCAAGCATTTTCGGCCCACCGGGAAGCATACTCAAATACATCTGTCATGTCACCGCCAGGTCTGCGCCGCTTAGTTGCTTCGTTTTTATAGCCTCTAAACACCTCATGCACGTCATTATCGGGCTGTATTCTGAGCGGCGTTGCCGCATCGTGGAATTTGATTTTAAGCTCCTCAATAAGGCAACTCCACTGCAACTTCACTTCGTCACTGATGCAATGCCGTTGCTCTGGTTCAAACTCCGGCTCCGCCCGGGTATTTAAAACCAGGAACCTCGGCAACAGGCCACCATCCGCTAAAGGCTTTTTTCCAAGCCATTCATTCATCTTGTCAGGTTGGAGCAACCACAGAACCGTAAGGCATGGTCTTCTCAAAGTGATTGAAGGTCGGTTGACACGATCGACTATGTTCCTGTCACCTGAATACCCCGAGAGATAAATGCTTTCATCTGTCTTTTTATTATACCTGCCAGCAAGCACATCCACGTTGCCACGAGCTTCTGCACTCATGCTTGCAATAGCCTCGTTTTTGCCGTGGCTTAGCTTTTGAGCAAGCGCCTCTTTTGTTACATCTGATACAGTTAAGCAAGGCTCTCTCCTTTCATCTTCCTTGCTTTGAATTATTTTGTACAATCGTGTGATCTCAGATTCAATGTTGGCACAATCACAGTCTCTCCCACCAATGGCTCTTTTTTGCACTTCAACCTCTCGCTGATGCCGAAGGATCGAAGAATCCAAAGCAGGCCGAATTGCAGAGTTAAACTCATGTATGGCATTCGTTTCCAATTCAAACCAAGGATGAGTAATGGCCTCGAAGGAACGCCCCTTACCAGTCCCGCTTTTTGCTATGCCTGCAATGAACAGGTTCCCACGCAAATAACTACCGCCTCCTGTAGCAACTTCTAATCCAGCCCCCAAAGCGGCTGAAATGGTGCCCAGCCCACATGCGGCGGTAAGCGACAGCGGGGTTAGCATCGAGCGGCTTACCTCTTCAACCATAGACTTCAGCGGCTCTGGTAGGCAATGCAGGGGAAATTCATTGTTCCCCTCCTCCGCACTGCCAGAATCTGCGTTACCTGCGCTACCTGCGTTACCTGCGCTACCTGCGCTACCTGCGCTACCTGCGCTACCTGCGCTACCTGCGCTACCTGCGCTACCTGCGCTACCTGCGCTACCTGCGCTACCTGCGCTACCTGCGCTACCTGCGAAACCTGCGCTACCTGCGTTACCTGCGAAACCTGCGAAACCTGCGCTACCTGCGTTACCTGCGTTATCTGCGCTATCTGCACTATCTGCGTTACCTGCACTATCTGCGTTACCTGCAAAACTCTGCGCTGGAGTCGGAGTAAATGGGATGACGTTGTTTTGTTGGAATGGGTACGATTGGAATATAGCAGTTTGGTTAAACCCTGTCTGCCGGGGCGCGCTCTGCATAATCGGTTGTGTTGAAGAATATGAATAATCATCACCAGCCTCCTCCAGATTTTCTGGAATTGATGCTTGTCCTATTGTTAATCTGTACATGGAATTAGGGGCTAGGGTCGGTTGCAAACTGTTCATGGAAGTAGGCTTTTGATTTTGTTGGGTAGGTATGGGTGGAGCGTTGTCATATCGTTGAGATCTTTGACCTGGGTTCCGTCAGAGCGGCGCAGATGTTGGAAGTCGTAAAAATCCACATTGCATCCACAATTGCGCAGTTGGCTTGCCCAACTTTTCGCACTCCTCAAGCCGCCGCCATCAGCGTCTAGATGTGGGTATATTCGGACACGTCGTCCTCTAAGTAATTTTAACGCATGAGAGTCTATTCCACCTTGGCCGGCCTGCCGGCCTAGCATCGCAATTGGTAGAACATTTGGCTCATTCATGAGCACTGCAAAATGTAAAGCGGCAAGGTAATCAGGACCGCCTTCAACAAGCATTATGGCACGAACGTTTGGATAGCTTTCCAGTAACGCCGCGCCCATAGGCCAAGATTTACAGGAACCACGTACAGTGTGTGCCTTGCGTAAAACCAAATGCTCCCAGGCAGGGTATGGCTTTCCACTCAGCCTGCGAGCTTCAGCAATCCTTCCAGCATTATCCTTCAAAAGCCAAGATGGTTCACGGCACACATCAGCACCAAAAAGCACACCTAAATCAACGGCTCTGTGCACAGCATCAAACAATATTTGGCGAGTGTTCGACACTTGGGAAATTTGAGCTTCAGACAGCATCCAAGTCTGTGGCATCTTCAATCCTTCTGGTTCAGGGGCGCAAGGCACCCCGCTCGACTGCTGTGTTAAACTCGGTTTTGGCTGAACCGGAATCCTATGCCCTTTGGCGTATTTTAAAAACTGGATGCACCCCTCTTTGGCAGATACGTTCTTCCACTTGGATATAAATTGTGGTCCGTCCAAATTAAATTCACAGGTAAAACAATGCGCCCGTGTTTTATTCAGGTAGATGCCAAACGAAGGGTTGCGATCCGGGTGCCATGGGCAGGGAACGTTTTGCCGATCATGTTCGGGTATGGACCTTTTGGGGACTCCAATAAGTCGCATAAGTTCCGGCAGCTTGAGTGCATTTTTTGCCTCGGATATGGTGTATTTCATAGCGCAATTGGTTGCGCCGCACCTTCGGTATGGTAAACTTTGGGGCCTGCAAAGCACCCAGAGAGCCGTTTCCGAAAGGAGCGGCTTTTTGTTATGCTTTGGAGTCCGTTTCAATCTTTTCGATGTCGGCTAGGGCAAAGCGGATACCACGCCCCAAGTGTAATGCTTTAATTCGACCCATACGCCTCCATCGGCGCAGTGTCATGGGGGTGATCTTCCAACGAGCAGCTAGCTCGGCAGGGGTTAGGAACGGTGGGGTGTGTAGGTCGGTTGTTTTGTTCATTAGACTCTTAAACAACCACCTTGTTGCGCCATGTCACCAGCGGTTTGGTTGACGAAAATAGCATGTATTTTCATCTGAAAAGGCACCTCTGGGAAACCTCATTCCCCCAGGAGAGGCTCTCGCCGGGCTCATTCATAAGCCATGTAAAGGGAGAGGCTTGGAACATGCACCCTTCCTGGAGGATCAACACGTACTTCACCGAGCGTGTCTGCTCATGCGCGAGGGTGCGACGCTGTTGGGATGCCAACAGCATCATCGCAACCAGCTTCACAAAGAACACGAAGAGTGAACACGATCCCGAAATGCACCAGATCCCGAAGGGCAAAAGACGCTTTTGTAACCGGCGCTTTAATCAGCGACTTCTCAGGTCTTTTCGCGGCGAGGGAGTTCATCCAATCCGGCCTCCTTCCACACCTTTGCCCATGTCGAATCGTCCAATTCTAAAGTCTCCTTTTTGTGTAAATTGGTGATCGTCCTTCTGACATCCAATTTTGTTGGGAGCTTTGAATATTCCTGAACGTATTTCCGAGTGTATTCGATTGCCACGCATGCAATGGGGATTCGTAGAATTGTAGAGTCTGATTTCAACGCAGCATCAGTTTTATCTCGAACCTTTCCCCATTTCGTTAAAGGCAGAAACATTTCTGAAGCCGCTATGTTGCTCAGTTTTTCATACTTCAGAAGACTGGGGGGAAATGTATTTCGTTTGATGCTGATTAGAATCCTGCTGCGATGCCTACTTATCACAGTGTCCGCGGCCAAAATGTCTATGGCTTGAACAAATGCGGATTTAATGCGTTTTGCTTTTTTTGTGCGGTCTGGCCCCGCGGTGTTTAGAAGATCAAGAAGATCATCAACGAGGCTCTGATTTGTGGCGGCCCCGAACCCACGCGAGTTTGGGCGTTGCTTGGCCATTTGTTGAAGACATTCGACGAAGTTTTCCACATCAGGTTTCATCGGTAGAATTGCTTTTTTGAAGCAGGATAGAACCTTTTCGCTAGGATACGCCCAGTGTTTGCCATGCTTCCCCAGACCGTGTCGAAACATATCACCCAAAGTCCCGAAAAATTCGAATTTGCGGACTCTTATTACCTTAAACGATAATTCCTTCTGAGCAGGCTTGCCTAAGTCAAGTGAAGCTTTCTTTCGCATACGACCTCCAAAAGTGGATGTGACTAGTAAAATCCAGAAACCTTATACTCGGCAATGCGCTTCCTCTTTTCAAGTTTGGGGTGATCTAGTATTCGCCAGACAGCGGCTCTAGCGCCGCGTAAAGCCACTCAAAAAGGTGATGATTTGTCTAGGGTTGTCAAGGTATCGAAAGAAGGCTCACAGGGTGGTTGCTGCCCTCATTTGCAGTGACACCGAGGCAGGTTTCAACGTGTCGCGGGAACCCCCATCACTTCGGTCGCATCATGAGCAGACCGGTCCGTGATCCGGTGGCATAATAGCCGGCGACCAGGCCCTGCTTGGGCAGGAGGGCTGCACCAAAGGTGAGGTTCACGCCTTTGGTGGCATCGACACAGGTACCGGTGATCAGGCCGGTGGCGGGGGTGAGGGTGAGCGTGATTTTATCGGGGCCGTAATAAAGGATGGTGTTGGTCGTGGACCAGGTCACGGCGCGATCCATGCTGAGCATTTCCAGGGCGGCCATGGTGGACATGTCAGGGCCGCTCAAACGCAGCCAGGCATTGTAGAATCGGTTCGCGAGGGTGCTGAAGGCGCGCTGGCCTGTGAGCGGTGGTGTGTAGCGACTGCCGACCACACCGCGAGTGACGTTGAAGCCAGCGACATAGCTCTTGGTGGCGAGCACGGCGTTAGGTTTGACCCAGCGCAGCGTGCCATCCATGTCGCTGATGTCCGGCACATCACGGAAAGTGAACTTGCCTGCCACGAAGCCGCCCGTGGTGCCGTAGAGACTGCGATGCATGGACCATTCGCCTTTCCGTGAGACACGACCGCTGAAGGTCGCCGTGGTGCCGTCGGCCAGGGTCAGGATGCCGGTGCAGTCGCCCGTTGGAGATACCGTCAGGGTGGCGTAACCATCGCCACCGGGTTGCAGGGCAGTGTCCACCCCATCGGGGGCATGCATGGCCAGGGTGTACTTGCCGCGCTGCGGTGCCGGAGCGGCAGTGGTGTAAACCGGGAAACGCTGGGCATCAATGTCATGGGTGGTGCCATCCGCGGTGAAGGTGCCGGTGAGTTGAAATCCATCGGTCGTTCCTGTGGCCAGGGCGAGCTGGATGCTGCCGAAGATGTTTGGCAATCCCGTGCGCGTGATGACGATGAAGGCCAGTCCATCGGACCCGAGCACGCCTTTGAATGCGTAGCGTTTGCCTTCAATGACGACCGTGCCGCTGAGCGCACCGGTGCTAGTGAGTACCACGCTTTCCAGCCCACCGCTGAGGCCCGTGTCATGGTTGAGGATGCCACCGTAACTGCCGGCGGCAGCAGCGCTCAGGTTGACCTGACTGAGCATGGGAGCAGTGGAAGGAGAGACCGGCAAAAGCAGCGGCAGCAGCAGTCCTGCACCCGCACTGCTGGGATATTCAAAGGCGGTGCCCGGCTCGATGAACAAGTAACCGGCTTTGTTGCTCACCAGGAAGTTGCCGCCTGCCAGTCCCTGCTTTTGCAGCACCGCTCCGACAAAGGGCACGGTCAACTTGGTGGCCGGATCGCTGTAACTGCCGGTGAGAATGCCTGTGCTGGAGGTGGTCGTGCCGGTCAGGGTTTCCGGGCCGTAGTAGGCCAGTGCATTGGTGCTCAGCCAGCTCAGCGTTTTGGTCAGCCCACCAACAGGCAGCAGGGAGCCAGCCAGGGTCAGTCGCGTGTTGTAGGGTTGGTTGGCCAGTTGGCTGAGAGCACGC
>CANJVS010000013.1 GCA_947477755.1 Verrucomicrobiaceae bacterium
AAACTCGCCGCCCACGCCGCCGACCTCGCCAAAGGCCACCCCGGCGCCCAATACCGCGACAACGCCCTCTCCAAAGCCCGCTTCGAGTTCCGCTGGGAAGACCAGTTCAATCTGTCACTCGACCCCGTCACCGCGCGCGAGTTCCACGACGAAACCCTCCCGCAAGACGGCGCCAAGTCCGCCCACTTCTGCTCCATGTGCGGCCCCCACTTCTGCTCGATGAAGATCACCGAGGACGTTCGCAAATACGCCGCCGAACAAGCCATCTCCGAGGAGGAAGCGCTTCAACGCGGGATGGCTGAGAAAAGCCAAGAGTTCATCGAGAAGGGCGCAGAGGTCTACACCCTGGCAGAATAGGTCATCTAGGACCTATAAGACCTATTTCCTGAATCACCCCAGCCCAGTCCCGTGATGCCGCCTTCAGAAGCAGACCCACCCGGTTTTCTTCCCCAAGGCGGCAACTATCAGGAGCTCCTCAGCTATCGAAAGTCGGAGATCATCTACGACTTCACCTTCCGCTTTTGCGAAAAGCACCTCAAGCGCGGAGACCGCACCATCGATCAAATGGTGCAGTCTGCCCGCTCCGGTAAACAGAACATCGCCGAAGGCTGCAAAGCCTCCATCACCTCCGCCGAGATGGAGCTCAAGCTCGTCAACGTCGCCCGAGCCAGCCTGGAGGAACTCTTGTTAGACTACCAGGACTACCTCCGAGTCCGCGACCACGCCCTCTGGGACAAGAACAGCAAAGAAGCCCTCTATGTCCGCAAACTCGGACGCTCCCCCGACGAGAGCTACGAAACCTACCGTCCGCTCATGGACACCCGCCCACCCGGGGTTCTGGCCAACATCGCCATCTGCCTCATCCACCAAGCCAACTACCTCCTCGATCAACAGCGCCGGAGATTGGAGAAGGACTTCGTCAAAAAGGGCGGCATCCGCGAGCAAATGACCAAGGCCCGACTCGATTATCGGAAAAAACAACAGTCCCAGCCAACGAAGGCACCCAACCTGCCACCTCCCGCCCAATAGGTCGCATAGGTCTTATAAGTCCTATTCCCGCCGGCCTCACGACCGCCCCCCTTCCACCAAATTGGTCCCCTAAGCCCTATCCGACCTATTCTCCCCCTTCATCATCTCTACCTGCCCTCGGGAAACGGGGTCAGGCGACATGAAGCACGTAAAATCAAGGGTTCCAGCGGCATTCCCTGGGTAAATCGGAGTTTGCTATGTTGTCGGTGCCATGAGCACTCCATCCCACACACCACCATCCATCGTCACCGAAGCCGCCACCTTCATCGGCATCGCCCATCCGACCAAGTCCAAAGTCGATTTCGGCTGCATGGGCAAAGACGGCTGCTTCGACGATCTCAAAATCTGGAACGCGGCACCAGCGAAGTGAGTGAGAGGAGCGCGGACACTCTTGTCCGCTTCTTCAAAATCTTCACGGCTTCGCCGTCATTCTCTGTGACAATGGCGGACAAGAGTGTCCGCGCTCCCTTGCTGGCGATCCTCTCTCCGGCGTGGTGATCCAGCGTTGCAAACGAGCCTGAATCGAGGCAAGAAAACCACATGACGATGCTCGACTACTACAAGCGCATAGGCATCAAAGTCACTCCGCTGATGACGCTGGCTCCCGAGAAGCCGAAGCGAGTCCGCCCGGCGAAGAGCTCACGTATTTTCTACTGAAGTCACGCCCAGTGCTTCTCAATCGCGGCGACGAGACCGGGGATGGTGTTAACTTCGGTGGTGACATCAACGGTTAGGCCATGCTTCTTCACGGCCTCGGAGGTGACCGGGCCGATGGAGGCGACCTTGCAGCCTGCCGGCAGCGGGACGCCGAGCGCCATGAAGCAATCGACAGTGCTGCCGCTGGTGAAGGTGATCATGTCGGCACCTTCGTTCTTGAGCCGCGCGAGGGCTTCGAGGTTGTCCTCTTTTTCCGGCACATTTCGATAGGCGATAGCTTCATCGACGATGGCACCCAGGGCGGTGAGTTCGTTGGCGATGACTTCGCGCGTATCCTCACCGCGCACCCAAAGGACGCTGACGTGCTCGAAATTCTGGTAATCCTTCAGCGCCTTCACCAGGCCCTCGGCCACGAAGTTCTTCTCTGGCATGACATCGACAGCCAAATGCCGCGCTTTCACCCGCTCCGCCGTGCCGGGTCCGACACAGGCGATGCGCACGCCGCCGATGCTGCGGGTGTCCTGGTAAAGCTTGTCGAACATCTTGAAGAAGGCATCGACTCCATTCGGGCTGGTGAAGATGATCCACTCGTAGGTGTGGCAGTCCTGCACGAGTTCACCAAAGAGCATGAGGTTCGTCGGTTCCTCGATGCGGATGGTGGGCAGCTCGATGACATCGGCTCCGAGATCGCGCAGTTTTTTGCTGAGCACACCAGCCTGCTGTCGGGTGCGGGTGACGACGATGCGTTTGCCAAACAGCGGCCGTGTTTCAAACCAGTTGATCTTCGCGCGCTCTTTCACCACATCGCCCACGACCGCCACGGCGGGTGCTTTGAAGCCTGCCTCTTTTACCTTTGCGGCCATGGTGCCGAGTGTGCCGACCAGGGTCTGCTGGCAGCCATGCGTGGCCCAGCGGACCAGTGCCATGGGTGTGTCCGGATCAGCACCATTGGCGATGAATTTGCCCGTGATCTCTTCCATGCGCTCCACGCCCATGAGGAAGACTTTGGTGCCATCGGCCTTGGCGATCTTTGCGTAGTCGAGACTGGTTTCGTCCTTGGTCGGGTCCTCGTGCCCGGTGAAAATGGTGAGCTGGCTACAATGATCGCGATGCGTGACCGGGATGCCCGCATAAGCCGGTCCGGCGATCGCGCTGGTGATGCCCGGCACGATCTCAAAACGCACGCCTGCATCCGCCAGTTCGGCGGCTTCCTCGGCGCCACGGCCAAAGAGCACGGGATCACCGCCCTTGAGCCTCGTGACGATCTTGCCCGCACGGGTGAGTTGGACGATCAGCTCATTGATCTTGTCCTGAGTCAGCGTGTGATCCTTGGCCTTCTTGCCCACGTAAATGCGCTCAGCGCCGGGCTTGGCATAGCGGAGGTGCTCGATATTGCACAGGTAGTCATAGACCAGCACGTCGGCGATTTCGATGCACTCCTTGCCTTTGAGTGTCATCAGTCCGGGATCGCCCGGACCGGCGCCGACGAGATAACAAATGCCTGGGGATGTAGAGGATGCTTTAGCCATGGTGGGGGGAGAGAAAACGAGCCTCATCCTGTCGAGGCAGCGTGAAGCTGCAATCACTCATGCATTGATGGCGAGGAATCGGCCTGATGGAGGGATCTCAAGCCATTCCGGCAAGAAGATTGAGGCAAAAAGAGGGCGGAAATTTATTTGGCCCCATTTTTTGCCTGACCAACAGACCTGCGGATCGCGTATGACTCCACCCACCCGATGCGCACCCTTCCCTGTCTCCTCCTGTTTCCGATCTTTGCTCACGCGGCCACACTGCAAGAAACCTGGGAGACGGGTTACACGAAGACCGATGCCACAGGACCGCAGGTGCTGGGTTATTGGAAGTTTGATGCGGAGGCACCGCTGAAGGACTCTTCGGGCAAGGGGCATGATCTGACGCTGCTGGGTGCGGTGGCGGGCGGGGACGGCAAGTTTGGCGGTGCTCTGGAGTCTTTCCCCGGTTATCCCGTCGAGGACAAACGCCATGCCGCCATAACGGCGGTGAAACCTGCGCTTTCGCCCAAGGCGGCCTTCACGCTGGAGATGTGGATCCGCCCGAAAGCGGACTGGAAGCCGGAGCAGCGCTGCTACCTGCTCGACAAAAAGTACGTCGATCACACCGACTACCAATGGCAGATCAGTGACGCGGACAAAGGCGGTCTGCGCCGGATGTCGGTCACGCTCGGTTTCGGAGCGGAGTCGAAGACGATCAGCTCCCAGCCACTGAAGCTTGACCCGAAGGCCTGGCAGCATGTCGCCTTCACCTATGACGCGGCAGGCAGTGCACGTTTCTTTCTCAATGGTTCCGCTGTGGGTGGCCTCAAACTTGCCGGCTATGGCGCAGTGACTCCCGGCACCAAGGCCCTCAGCATCGGCGATCGCAGCGGCAGCAACCACGGCGGCTTCCCGGGCTTCATCGACGAGGTGCGCATCTGCGATGGTGTGCTCAACTTTGAGCGCGCCATGATGGAGATCGTCAGTCCGCGCACCGTGTGGCGGCGCATGGAGACCAATGCAAGGCCGGTGGAGATCCTCTGCACGAACCTGCGCCATGAGATTCTCAAAGGGGCCCGGCTGCGCCTGAGTTTCGGCGGCAGGAATGAGGAATTCATCCTGCCTGATCTGGCTCCCGGAAAGGCCCATGCCGCGAAGTTCACCGTGAGCACCGCACTGAAACCCGGTCTCTACACCCTGCGCGCCCGTTTCGAAACCTCTGGTTATGCCACAGAGCAGAGCGCCGGGTTCGAGATCGTGCCGCGCCTGGCCCCGCGCATGCCGGTGGTCATGTGGGGCGGTGGTGGCGATGACATCGCGCAGTTAAAAGACATTGGGTTCACCCATTTCATCGGCTTCAGCGCACCGAATGCCGGTGAGATCTGGCAGGCTAAAAAATCCCTGCCGCCCGGTTCGCCGGAATACATCGCGCGCAATCGCGGTTACCTCGACGAGGCCTTGAAAAGCGGCCTGGAAGTCGTGGCAGGCCTGTCACCGTCGAGCGCGCTGATGAGTGACCCGAAGAACCTGCGCGTGGATCGCGCCGGGAAGCCGTATGAGCGGCAGGACATCTGCGCATCGGTGCCGGAGTTCGCGCCCTTTTTCCAAACCGTCGGCCAGAGCGTGGTGAAGGCCTATGGTGATCATCCCGCCTTCACTGCCGCCCTGATCAACACCGAGGT
Source organism: Verrucomicrobiaceae bacterium (assembly GCA_947477755.1). Taxonomy (GTDB): domain Bacteria; phylum Verrucomicrobiota; class Verrucomicrobiia; order Verrucomicrobiales; family Verrucomicrobiaceae; genus Prosthecobacter. The sequence goes on from CANJVS010000013.1 coordinate 4,880, forward strand.
GCGTGACAGCAGCACACCCTCCTTCAATCCCGTGGATGTGGAGAATTACCGCAAGTTTGCCAGCGCCGACATCCCGGCTGAAGTCATGAACAAATGGGGAGTGGACTGGACCAAGCTGAAGGACTTCCCCACCAGTCGCGTGATCCCCGATGATCATCCGATCCTGAAATACTACCGCTGGTTCTGGACCGTGGGTGATGGGTGGAATGGCCTGCACAGCGCCCTGAACAAAGGCATCAAAAGCTCAGGCAGGCGCGACCTGTGGACCTTCTTTGATCCGGCGGTGCGCCAGCCGAGCATCAGCGGCGCGGGCGGCAGCGTGGATGTGCTTTCACACTGGACCTACACCTACCCCGATCCCCAGCGCATCGGACTGGCCACGGATCAGCTCTTTGCCATGAGCGCAGCGAGCGGGAAGAACCAGCGCGTGATGAAGATGACACAGCTCATCTGGTATCGGTCCCAGACGGCACCCATCGGAACCAAGGCACCGGGTGACCTGGTGGCCTGGCAGGATCATGATCCGGACGCTGCCTACATCACGATTGCCCCGATGCATCTGAAGGAGGCCTTCTGGACCAAGATCGCGCGGCCCATCCAGGGCATCATGTATCACGGCTGGCAGTCGCTCGTCGATGTGCCCGGCAGCACCGGCGCGTATCGCTTCACCAATCCGAACACCGTGCACGTGCTGCAGCAACTGATCCGCGAGGTCGTGGAGCCGCTCGGCCCCACGCTCATGAGCATCCCTGACGAGCGCGCCGACGTGGCCATGCTGGAAAGCTTCACCTCACAAATGTTCGCGCGCCGCGGTGGTTACGGCAGCAACAACGGCTGGTCCGCAGATCTCTGGCAGGCCATGCAGCACGCGCATGTGCAAATGGACATCCTGTTTGAAGAGACTCTTCTCAAAAACGGCCTCAGCGGTCGCAAGGTGCTGCTCATGCCTGAGTGTGATGTGCTGCCCCAGGGGGTCGTCACGCGTCTGCTGGAATGGCAGAAACGCGGCGGTAAAATCATCGCCGACGAATTCCTCTGCCCCGCCATCAAGGCCGACGTCACCGTGCCCAGCTTCAAACGCGTGAAAAACGCCGCGAAGGACAAGGCCACGGTGCTGGCCCTGGCGCAGACGCTGCCGGACAAAATGCAGGGCCTCGGCTGGAAACCCAGGATCACCTGTGACAATCCCGAAATCATCGTGCGCACCCGCCGCTATGGCGATGCGCTCTACGTCTTTGTCGTCAATGACCAGCGCGAGCCCGGCACCTATGTCGGCCAGCACGGCCTTGTCATGGAAAACGGCCTGCCTTCCAGTGGCAAACTAACTTTGCATCAGGACAGCGCCAACATTTACGACCTCACCCGCCGCTCCCTGCTTGTCCCGAAACGCGGCGCTGAAATGGAAATGAACTGGCAGGTCGATCTCGGCCCCGGCGATGGCCGGATCTTCATGATCACCACCAAACCACTGCTCAGCCTCACGCTCGATGCCCCGGCCACCGCCACCTGCGGCAATCAGGCCACCATCAAGGCCACGCTCGCCAGTTCAGACGCAGCCCCGTTCAAGGCCATCGTTCCTGTCGAGATCGAGATCCTCGACGCCAATGGTAAGCGCAGTGAAGGCAGCGGCCACTACGCCGCCCAGAACGGCGTGCTCGATGTCAGCATCGACCTCGCCCCCAATGAAGACCCCGGCACCTGGCAGATCCGGGCGCGCGAACTCGCATCAGGCATGGAAGCGGTGAAGTGGCTCCGGGTGAGCCGGTAAGGCCATTCAGGGTGTCTGCTCAATATTGAGGCCAAAGACAACAAGCGGCGCAGGGACAAGATTGATTCCCAGCTTAATGTTAGGTGCGTCAATCGGTATGACAGCGGATCACCATGAACCTTTTCTATGATAATTCCGCCGTTCGCCAGCGCCTCATTGAGTTCCTCGGCGGAGATGCTCTGGACCATGCCACAGCCGTCTATCTCACCCACTCGGACGGTTGTCAGTATGACCGGCGGGAACTACGGCCGCCGACCGAGCTTGACTGGTTTTTAGAGCGTGATTTGGATATTGCCAGGTCACTTGCCGACTCGAAGTCCTACCTGCTTCACCTGGATGTCGAGTATGTGAATTTTGATTCTCCGGCCGAGGCGTTCATTGATCCCGTCCGTTGCTTTGATCTTCAGGAACCGGTGGTCAGAGTGATCGAGTCCCTGCTTCTCGAATGGGGCATCCGCCCACTGCACATGATCACTGGTCAGGGGCATCATTTCGTCTGGAGGATCAGGCGCGACTCGGACATTGCAGGCCGGATCAGCAGGCTCTCCCCTGCCCCGGAATTGACTCAGCTGTGCATGGATCGGCTGCCGCCACTCCTCACCGGCAGCATTGTCGCGGAGGATCAGGACATCTTTGCATCAGTGGCGCTGCTCATGGAATTTGTGGCTCACCGGATCAAGGAAAAAGCCAGCCCGCTCTCACTCCTGCCGGTCGAAATCACCGCCGTTCACGTGGGACCGGATGCAACCAAGCAGCGTGAGATGATCTCCATCGACATCTCCGAGTATGGCGACCCGCTGCACATGCGGATGATCCGGATGCCCTTCACCAATTACCGCAAACCCTGGGCTGGCGGGCTCATGAAGAGGCTCGGTATTGAAGTCGACATTCCCGCCTTTCGCTCACTGCCGCTGTATGAGATGAATTACCGGCAGGCGCTCCAAGTGCGGAAGGTGGAGGAGGAAATGCTCGATCTCGCGCACCGGGCCTGTGTCCGCATTCCGCTTCAGGAGGATGGCACCAGTCACCTGCTGAACAGCTATCTGGCCTCCCGTCTGCGCCGGTTTCATGAGTTCTATTATATGACCCAGCACGATCCGAAAGAACGCTGGCCGGAGACCTATGCCAGAACCCCGCTGAATGTCCTGCCGCCCTGCTCCAGACATCTTCTGGAGCATCCCAACGATCTGCTCCTGAAACCTGCCGGAATGCAACTGGTGACGCGCTGCCTTCTCGCCCAGGGTTGGCATCCGCGGCATATCGCCGGTCTGATCCGGTCCAAGTTTGATGATCCATCCTTCAACTGGGGCATTGACTGGAATGATTACGAAGCCGCCACCCGCGCTGATTTCTACACGCGATTGTTTGCCTGCCTGCACCTGACCGGCCTGGACCGGTTGGTGGATTTCAATTGCACCTCCACTCAGGAGAAAGGCTTCTGCTTTCCCCAGCCGGAAGGCTCATGCCATATGGAACCATCACGGCAAAAACTACTAGCCAACCTTCCCCATGATTGAATGGCCCATCGCACTATCCACCGGCTGCTTTTACCGCCGCAGCATTTTTGATGTTCTTGAGACGGTCCATGCCTCCGGGTTTCATCTGATCGAAGTCTGCTCGTCCCCGACTCATCTCGACTACCACAACATCGGCGACGTGCGCCGTGCCGGTGAGCAAATGCGGGCACTCGGCGTGCATCCGGTCTCTTTTCACGCGCCCTTTGCTGAGCGGATCGACATCACATCCCTCAACGAAACTGAACGCGAGGCAGCGGTTCATGAGTTGCTCAGCGCCTGCGAAGCAGCTGCCATCATCGGCTGCGAGCACGTCGTGCTGCATCCGGGACCGGAGCGTGAAGGGCGCCCCCATGAAGAGGAATTTCTGCAGCGCATGCATCATGCCGCCACAGCCTTGAATCGAGTCGCCGCCCGGTGCTGCGAACTCGGCGTCCAGTTGCTGCTGGAAAACATGCTGCCGCACCTGCTCTTCGGCCACGTGCGGGACATGATGTACCTGCTCGGTGAGATCAGCACCTGCAACGTCGGCACCTGCCTGGACACCGGTCATGCGCATCTGGCACGTGAGACCGGCATGGTGATTCAGAAATTGAACGGTCATCTGAAACTGATCCACGTGAATGACAACCGGGGCGACTGGGATGCCCACCTGCCTCCGGGTGAAGGCAGCATCGACTGGCCCTGGTTCATCAGCGAACTGCGCCGCAATGAATTCCACGGCGCGCTGGTTCTTGAACTTCAGGGGGGCGGCAATGAATCCATGGAAGTGGTGCTGGCCCGCGCAGTCCGTGCGCGTGAGTATCTGCAGAGCGTGGGCGGCAATCACCCGGGATGAGATGATGCATTCAGCACAGGCATCAGGCACAACGACTCATTCCAGATGAAGATCCATCACCTCAGCACTGATGAAGCCTACCAAAGTTTGCAGAGTTCACCCGGTGGTCTGAAGAGCGTTCAAGTGACTCAAAGACTGGAAGAGTACGGCCCCAATGAGGTGGACCCCGTGCAGGGCGAGTCGATGTGGCTACGGCTCATCAAGGGTTTCACTCATTTCTTTGCGATCATCCTCTGGGCGGCGGCGGCCCTGGTGTTTGTGGCCGAAGTGCATCAACCCGGCCAGGGCATGGCCACACTTGGTTACGCCATTGTCGGCGTGATTTTCATCAACGGCCTTTTCTCCTTTTGGCAGGAATACCGGGCCGAGCACGCGCTCAATGCCCTGCGCAAACTGCTGCCGCATCAGGTCAAGGTCATGCGCGACGGCGTGGCGACACTGGTGCCCGCGCGCGAACTGGTGCCGGGGGATGTGATCTCGCTGCAGGAGGGTGACAGCATCCCGGCGGATGCGCGCGTGGTGGGCGCCTTTGGCCTGCGCATCAATAACGCCACCATCACCGGCGAATCATTGCCGCAAAGACGCACGGCGGAACCGCAGCAGGAGGATGACTATCTCAACAGCAAGAACATCCTGCTCGCCGGCACGCAGGTGGTGTCTGGCAATGCGCAGGCCCTGGTGTTTGCCACGGGCGCACACTCGGCTTTCGGTGAGATCGCCAGACAAACCCAGGCAGTGCGCGAACGCCTGTCGCCTTTGCAGATCGAGATCGTGAGGCTCAGCCGTCTGGTGGCCGCACTAGCCTTTTTGTTCGGCGTGGTCTTTTACTTCATCGGTCGCACTTCCGGCCTCTCCACGTTTGACAATCTGATGTTCGCCATCGGCATCATCGCCGCCAATGTGCCGGAAGGTTTGCTGCCGACCGTGACCCTGGCCCTGGCTCTTGGATCGCAACGCATGGCGCGGCGGAACGCACTCATCCGTCACCTGCCCGCCGTGGAGACGCTCGGTTCGGCAACGGTGATCTGCACCGACAAGACCGGAACACTGACTCTCAATGAGATGACCGTGCGCGAGGTTTTTATTGCGGATCAAATCATTGATCCGCGCGATCATGCAGCCCTGCAGCGGGCCGCCACGCATTGCCCACTGTTCTTTGACGTGGCGCTGCACTGCCATGATCTCAAAGAATCCACGGTCAATGGCCGCACGTCCATGAGCGGCGACCCGATGGAGGTCGCCCTGGTCGAATTGACAAGGCTGGTGCGACCTGGCAGTCCATGGTTGCCAAAGCTTGGCGAGGTGCCGTTTGATGCGCAACGCAAGCGCATGTCCTGCGTTCAGCGCATCGGCGAAGACACGAGGCTGCTGCTCAAGGGTGCACCTGAGGTCGTGCTAAAACAGTGTCTCTTGAGTGACGTTGAACGCGCTGAACTCATCCGGGTCCACACCACCATGGCCGGACGCGGATTGCGTGTTCTGGCGCTGACTTCAAAAGCGGTTTCAAAGGTGGAAATCACCGAGGCGGATGAATGCGATCTGCAATTCCATGGCCTCATCGGCCTGGAGGATCCTCCACGGCCTGAAGTGCCCGCGGCAATGGCTGCATGCAGGCTGGCTGGCATCAAGGTCATCATGATCACCGGTGATCATCCGCTCACCGCGCTGGGCATCGCCCGTGAAACCGGCATGATCCTGGGAACGAATCCCAGCGTGATCATTGGTGATGAACTGCGGCATCTCTCGAACACCCAGCTCCAACTTGCGCTCGATGCTCCGGAAATTTTGTTTGCCCGCGTTTCGGCTGATCAGAAGACACGCATCGTCGCGGCACTGAAACGCAAGCGCCACATCGTCGCGGTGACCGGCGATGGCGTGAATGATGCACCCGCTTTGAAAAAGGCCGACATCGGCATCGCCATGGGCCGCAACGGCACGGATGTGGCGCGTGAAGCGGCGGACATTGTGCTGCTCGACGACAATTTCGCCAGCATCGTCGCCGCCATCGAAGAGGGACGTGCCGTCTTCGCCAACATCCGCAAGTTCCTGACTTACATCCTCACCTCAAACATTCCGGAACTGGTTCCCTACGTCTGCTTTGTCCTGTTTAAAATTCCCCTGCCGCTCACGATCATTCAGATCCTCGCCGTCGATCTCGGCACGGACATGCTGCCCGCGCTGGCGCTCGGCGCGGAGCCATCGCGACCGGACACCATGCTCCTGCCGCCGCGTCCGAGGCATGAGCGCCTGCTGGACTGGAGATTGATGCTTCGCGCCTACCTCTGGCTCGGCGTGATGCAGGCCGCCGGGGCGATGACGGCGTTCTTTTTTGTGCTCAAGGGCGGCGGATGGAGCCCCGGACAGATGCTTGGAAACAAGGATCCGCTTTACCTTCAGGCCACCACCGCCTGCCTGACCACCATTGTCATCATGCAGATCGCCAACCTGTTCCTCTGCCGCCATCCGAGCGAGTCTTTCTTCCGCAGCCGCTTCCTTTCCAATCCGCTGATCTTTGCCGGCATCCTGTCCGAATTGATTCTCATTTTGCTCATCGACTACACGTCCGTGGGCAACCAAATGTTCGGCACGGCACCCATCCCCTTCACCGTCTGGCTGCTGGCCGCCGGTCTGGCGCTTGGCATGTTCGTCGTTGAGGAATTACGCAAAGCGGTGCAGCGCCGCATGATGAAATCCGCGCCATGACGGAGAATCAACAGATCGCGGGATGTCTTGAAGAGATTTCAATCATCCTTGCTGAGCACGGTGCCGGTCACTTCCGCGTGCTGGCCTACCGGCATGCGGCCGATGCACTGCGTATGCTGGCAGAACCGGCCTCCGCGCTGCTGGCGCGCGAGGGATTGAACGGGCTGGAACAGATACCCGGCGTTGGTGACACCATTGCCCATGTCATCCGCGACCTGGTGCTGCACGGACACTCCGGCATGCTTGAGCGTCTGCGCGGCGACAGTGATCCGGTTTCCCAGCTTGCCTCTGTTCCAGGCATCGGCAAAAGCACCGCCTGGAAATTGCTTGAGGAGCTTGGCATCGAATCCCTGCAGGAACTTGAAGCCGCCGCGCATGATGGCCGCTTGGCCAAACTCGGCGGCATCGGTCCCAAGCGTCTCGCAGGCATTCGTGACACGCTCGCCCAGCGTCTTGGCCGCCTGCCAAGGCCAGTGTCAGCGGCTTCACCCGCCCTTGAGCCGTCCATCGCGGAGATTCTGGACGTGGATCGCCTGTATCGCGAAGACGCCAGCGCTGGAAAAATCAAATGCATCGCTCCGAAACGGTTCAATCCCACGGGTGAATCCTGGCTGCCGGTGCTGCACACCATGCGCGGCCAGCGGCACTACACCGCGCTCTTCTCAAACACCGCGCGCGCCCATGAACTGGGCAAGACCCGCGACTGGGTTGTCATCTTCTATGATGGCGACGGCACGGAGCGCCAGTGCACGGTCATCACCTCCGCCTTTGGTACGCTTCGTGGCCACCGCATCATTCGCGGACGCGAGGCCGAGTGTAAAAGCTTCTACCGCGTGACCAGTTCACTCAATAGCGAGGCGAAAACCTCATCCAGCGGCCCGTCCGTGGATACGCAGACCTTCTCGTCCGGCAGAAGTTCATCAGGCGCCTCGTAGCCGGCACTCAGACGCTTGTAGTCTTCCAGTCGCGCATCGGACACCACATCGACGCCTTGATCGCGATCCTTGAGACGCTCACGAATGATGGGTTCACTTGCCCTGGCCTCAATCCACAGAACTTCAAATCCTTCCGCCTGCAAAGCTGCCTTCAACGCATCGCGATGCGATCTTCTTGAAAACGTGGCATCGAGGATGATGCCGTGGCCGCTGCGCAGGGAGGCAAAAGCCTGCTCGAACAATTGCTCATATGTCAGCCGGGTCATTTCCTGCCCATAGAGTGCCGCACGTTCACCAGCGTCACCGCGATGATGCACCGGCGTGCCGGCCAGTTGCTTGCGCAGTCGATCGGAAGAAAGCACGGCCCAGTCCAGCTCCCTGCCGAGTGCCTCGGCCAGCGCTGATTTGCCGGAGGCCACCTTGCCCATGAACACAAAGACACGCGGCAGTGAACCCGCGACAGCGTATTGCAAGGCCAGATGAAAGTAGCGCCGGGCCAGTTGCAGGCAGGATTCCTTTTCCGCCGCTCCAACGGTTTCTGCATTGGCATGCAGGCTCTCCACCTTGCCGCGGACACAGGCGCGGTAGCATTTGTAAAAGTCCATCAGGGGTTTCATGCCCCTGTCTTCCAGCAGCCGGGCAAAACGATCGACAATGTAGCGCGAGAGATCGCGGCGATCATTGAAATCGAGATCCATGGCCAGGAAAGCAATGTCACAGGCCACGTCAATGCAGCGGAAATCTTGGTTAAACTCGATGCAGTCGTAAATGCGCACCGCATCAGGCGCGAGATGGATGTGCTCAAGATGCAGGTCGCCATGGCAGTCGCGGATCCAGTGGTCGTGCAGGCGCGACTCCAGTAGCGCGCCATGCCTGTCGAAAAAACGGCGTGTGTAATGCGCGATGGCATCAAGGACCTGAAGCGAAACACTCTGACCGATGAAGGCCCTGGAATCGCGGAAGTTATCCTCGCAACCCCGGCGCAGATGCTCATTGGCATCCTTGATCACGCTCCATGTCAGGGGCGGTTGCTCGGAGTAAAAGCGGAACAACTTGTCCACCATGCGATCCATCGCCTGGGTGTCCACGGCATGTTCTTTGATCAGATGAATCAGGAAGTAGCGCCCATCCATCTCGCGCATCTTCAGCGCCCACTCAATGACCACGCCATCGCCGCCCCAATGCAGGCAGCCATCACGCTCGCAGATGGGCTCCAGGCCAAGATAAATGTCTTCCGCGAGGCGACGGTTCAGCACCAGTTCGCGCTCACAGTCGGCATGGCGGAGTTCAAGGCTTGAGAAATCAAGAAAGCCCAGATTCACCGGCTTCTTGATCTTGTAAACAAAGGGTGGCGCAATCGCCACCCATGACGCATGCGTCTGCACCAGCCTGACCTGCGGCGGATGATGCGCATAAGAGGCCGCATCCGACAGGAAGCTCAGCAATCGTTGGCTGGCGGCGGCGATCATAAGGGGTTGTGCAGACTCATTCGCATCATGACCTAACCAGAGTTGACTTGCCTGGCAAGCCCTATGGAGAGCGACCTCCGGCACACGCGCGCTCCAGGATGACCATTTTGGCAAGCGACGGCCCGATCCGGCGCAGTGGAAGAAACGTCCGGCGCGTCAGAGGAAAGGTTCGTTAGGCCGAAACGGCGTGATAAATCCAGCAAAAATCTTGCCGCATCTAGGAAACCCGCCAGACTCCGGCTTTCAATCGCGGCGGCTGAAGGGCCTGCCAGTTGTGGAGTCATGCGATTTGAAACTCCCACTGGTTACCCAAATTCTCATGAAGATCATCCGCCGCCGAGTCTTGGCTCTTGTCCTCGCTTTCACTGCGCTGCTGTTCGTTCTCTGCCCTGTCTGGAGTCACGCCGGTCCACCTTTCAAGGAATTCATCGACCCGCATCCGGGCACGGGGAACCAGTTCGGAAAAACCATCGTCGCGCTCAGCACTGGAAATGTGGTCGTTACCTCCCCCTATGATGATGCCGGCGGTGAGTATGCTGGCGCGGTTTATCTTTTCAATGGAGCCACCGGCGCGCTTATCAGTACACTTAGAGGATCGCAAGGAGACTTCGTGGGTATCGGCGGTGTGACGGCGCTGAGCAATGGCAACTACGTGGTAAGCAGCCCGGGCTGGAGCGCAGGTGCCGAGGTGGGTTGTGGGGCTGTGACTTGGTGCAATGGCAGCAGTGGAATAAACGGAACCGTGACTAGCAGCAACAGCCTCGTCGGTAGCCACTCGAATGATATGGTGGGCGAAGGTGGCGTGACGGCGCTGAGCAATGGCAGCTATGTGGTGAGCACCCCGAGCTGGGACAACCCTCTCCCGTACAGATCTTTCCCAGAGGTATCTGGCGCGGTGAATGCCGGGGCAGTGACCTGGGGCAGTGGCACCAGCGGAGTGAGCGGGACCGTGAGTAGCAGCAACAGCCTCGTCGGCACCACAGCCGAAGACATCGTGGGCGGCATCGTCCACTTGAGCTGGGGCGGCTACTACACCGACGGCGGCGTGACGGCGCTGAGCAATGGCAGCTACGTGGTGAATAGCCCGAAGTGGCACAACGCTAGCGTGCTGGGTGGGGCTCCCGGGGCCGTGACCTGGGGCAGCGGCACTAGCGGCGTCAAAGGTGAAGTCACCAGCTACAACAGCCTTGTCACAACCTCGGACTCCAGCGTGTTGGCGCAGACCAGCGTGACGGCGCTGACTAATGGCAACTACGTGGTGACCAATCCGTTATGGGACGACCCTCTCCCGCTGCCCGCAGGGACAGTGGATGCCGGGGCAGTGACTTGGTGCAGTGGCAGCAGCGGGAAAATTGGGGCCATCACCAGCAGCAATAGCCTCGTCGGCGAGTATCCTCGGCATAAAGCGGGTGAATATGGCGTGACTGCGCTTAGCAATGGCAACTATGTGGTGAGCAGTCCCATCGGCGTGACCTGGGGCAGTGGCAGCAGTGGGGCGACAGGATATGTCTCCACCACCAACACCCTCATTGCCGGGGGTGCCAGGGGTTCCGTGATACCGCTGAGTAATGGTAACTACGTGGTGGTCAGTCCATATAATGCCGGGGCTGTGACCTGGTGTAGCGGTAGCGCCGGAGTGAGCGGAGACGTGACCAGCCTCAACAGCCTTGTCGGTACCGAGACCGGTGATTCGTTGGGCAGCGGCGGCGTGACAGCGCTGAGCAATGGCAACTATGTGGTGCATAGCCCATACTGGAACAGTCCTCCTGGGATGGGCGGGAGACTGGATGCGGGGGCAGTGACCTGGGGCGATGGTAGCAGCGGGGTGAAAGGGCACGTCACCACTAGCAACAGTCTCATCGGTACCGAGGACAACGACAACGTGGGCGAGTTCGCCGTGTTGGAGCTGAGCAATGGCAACTACGTGGTGCGTAGCCCACATTGGAACAGCCCTCCAGAAATGGGCGGGGTACTGGATGCCGGAGCGGCAACTTGGTGCAACGGCAGCAGCGGGCTGAGCGGGCCCATCACCATGACCAACAGCCTCATCGGCACGAAGGCCAATGACAACGTGAGCGGCGGCGGCGTGACAGCTCTGAGTAATGGTAACTACGTGGTGTGTAGTCCGAACTGGAGCAGCCCTACCGGGATGGGTGGGGTGGCGGCTGCCGGAGCAGTGACTTTGGGCAACGGCACCAGCGGGATCTACGGGTCCATCACCACCCTCAATAGCCTTATCGGTACACAGATCGGTGATTCGTTGGGCAGCGGCGGCGCGACGGCGCTGAGTAATGGCAACTATGTGGTGATCAGCCCATACTGGAACAACGGTGGCGTGGAGGATGCCGGGGCAGTGACCTGGGGCAGCGGCGTCAGCGGGTTGAGTTGGTACGTCACCAACAGCAACAGCCTCGTCGGCACTCAGGCCAAAGACTGGGTGGGCAGCAATGGCGTGACTGCGCTGAGCAATGGCAACTATGTGGTGAGCAGTGCGAATTGGCACAACGCTGGCTTGGTGAATGCCGGGGCCGTGACTTGGGGCAGTGGTAGCAGCGGAGTGAGCGGGTCAGTCGCCAGCAGAAACAGCCTCGTCGGCTTGACCAGCAATGCGGGCGGTGGTGGACCTGTGATCGTGGATGATCTGAACAACACGTACTTTGCCCAATTCATCAGCGAAGGCTCAGGCAAGATCCGTGTCGGCTCTCAAGTGAACGGCACGGCTCTAGCTCGCCCTGCTGTGGCACAGACACTTGTCTTCACCACTCCGCTGAAGCTTTATATGGCCGAGAGTCCATTCACGCTCAGCGCCAGCACCAGCTCCGGTCTGCCCATTGTTTACACGCTGATCTCGGGTCCGGCTACCGTGTCGGGGAATGTGTTGACGCTCACCGGTCCTGGGGCGGTGAAGTTGCGGGTCAGTCAGCCGGGGAATGCGGACTTCCTGGTAGCGACTGCCTTGGACCGCACGATCACCGTCGCCGCAGACCCGCCGACTTTAACGCTGACGAATCTGAGCCAGATTTATACTGGCACACCCCTCCCGATCACCGTGCTGGGAACCGCAGGAGCGGTGGATGTGACTTACAAGGTGGGACTCGTTTATGTCCCCACAGCCCCCATCAACGCTGGTTCGTATCTGGTGAAAGCGGTGGCGGGTGCCATCATCAAGACGGGCACGCTCGTCATCACCAAAGCACCACTGTTTGTGACGCCCGATGATCAGCGCAAGTTCGCCGGGCAGGCGAATCCAGTGCTTGGGTTTGGTTACAGCGGCTTCCTCGGCAGCGACAACGACGCGAACTCGGTGAGCAAGGCGCCAGTGATCGCCACCACGGCAACTGCCGCCAGTCTAGGCGGCCTTTACCCGATCACGGCCAGTGGTGGCACCTCGACTAACTATCTATTCGTTTATCTGAAGGGCACGATGAAGGTCGAGACCTTTGCCGGCAGCTATGAAGCTCTGCTGGTGGATGGCGACTCCATCCCTGTGGGCAAGCTCAGCATCACCGTCGCCGCGACGAGCAAGACTTTTACCGCCAAGCTCGCCACGGCTACCGAGACCAGCGTCGTGCCCTTCAGCGGCCCGCTTCTCACCGTCGGCGAACAAGCCACAGGCAATGCCACGACTCTCATCGGCACGGCCAAGGTTCCTTATCGTATCGACTTCACGCTGCCGATTACAGGCAACGTGATCGCCAGTGCGACACGCAACAGCTTGCCACTGGGCAGTGCCGCTGATGGTCGTAAACTCAGCACCGCCACTGTCGCCTATGCCGGTGTGCACACCGCTGTTCTGGAGCCCGCCACATCCACCGGCAGCACCGTTCCTGCAGGCGCAGGCTGGGCCACGGCGAGTATCAGCACCACTGGCGTCATCACTCTCGCTGGCAAGCTTGGCGATGGCACGGCTTTCACCAGTGCGCTCAACCCTGATGATTTGAGCAACCCCGGCTATCGGCTCTTCGTGCAGCCTTACCTCGCTGCGCGCGCTCAGTCCTTACTCGCGGGCAGCTTCACTCTTGCAGAGCATCCCACACTCACGGGACGACGCTACCTCGCACAGTCCAGCCTCACTTGGAAAAAGACCGGCCTGCCTGCTGATGTCTCGTATCGCACAGGCTTCGGCCCCGTGAACACGGTGATGATGATCGATCCGTGGCTGGCACCGAAGACAACCGCGCCTGCTATCACGCTCGCTCAGCGCCTCGGGTTGACCGGCACCAGCATCAGCTTTGGCGTCAGTCACAGCGACACGGTCAGTGCGTCACAAACCAACCTGCCAACACGACTCGTGCTGAGCACCACGAATGCTGTCAGCGTGCTCACTCCCTTGGTGAATCTGACCAAATGGAAGACGCTCACCTTCGTGCCGACAACCGGCACCTTCACCGGCAGCTTCGAACTGACTGATGCCATCAAACGCCCCGTCACCTTCAGCGGCATCCTCCGCCAGTCCGCCACGAATACCGACACGCTCATCGGCGGCGGCCACTTCCTGTTGCCTCCGCTCACCGGCACCGAGAAAACCACCGGCGAGGTGATGTTCACGAGGCCCTGATGACCGCGAACATGACCACCTCACCGATGACCTGCGGTCAGGTACGGGTGGTGGCGTAGTGGCGGCAGTAGATCATTCAGCACGGGCTTACCGCTTCGCCTTTCCCTTTCAATTATGCGCATGCGCAAACCCTTTCCACGTCTCCTCATCACCCTTGCTGCCATGGTTCCATTTGGCTCCGCATTGGGCTTGGGTGAACCCCATGTGGCGATCACGAAGGCGGCGTTGGAAGTTTTGCCTTCCTGGGAAAAGGATCTTTTGGGCGATGAACGCGCGCGGCTCGGCCACAACTATTGCCTGATCCCAGATCACGTTTACACAGACAAGGCGAATGCGAAATACGCGACGATGGATACACTGCTTCACCTTCCGCTCAGAAACAACCAATCCCCGACGTCAGCCATTGATGCGGGAGCGGCGGCAAGATCTTCGATTGGCCAGTCACTCTGCACGGGTGTTGCGACCAGCAGTGTCATTTCGCATGCATCATTCGCCAGCCCCTCTGAATCCTGATTGCCGAGGCGTGAATCCTGAATCAACAATGCAGCATGTCTTCCCATCCCGCGAACGTTGTGCAACTTTGTCAGGCGCTTGTTCGCATCCCCTCCGTGAATCCGGATGGTGATCCAGGCACAGAGCAAACTGGCGAACGCGCCTGTGCCGAGTTTGTGGGCGATTTTTTACGGACGGCAGGTGCTGAGGTTTTCTTTGATGAAGTGGAGCCTGGGCGACCCAACGTCATTGGACGTTTTCCGAGTCTGCCTGCGAGCCATGGGCAGAAAAAACCGCGCATCGTCTTCGCTCCCCACACCGATACGGTAAGCGTGGGCGGAATGACGATTGATCCCTTTGGCGGCGAGGTGCGCGACGATTGCGTCTGGGGTCGCGGAGCAAGCGATACCAAGGGGCCAATGGCGGCGATGCTATGGGCACTGCATGAGATGCGCGACGTGATCCCCACGCTGCCGGTGGAAATCCATTTTGCGGGATTGATGTCGGAAGAGAGTGCTCAACTCGGCTCCCAGGATTTTGCACGGAGGCATGGGCCATATGACTTCGCGATTGTGGGCGAGCCAACGTCGATGAAAACGGTCTTTAAACACAAAGGCTGTCTTTGGGCCGACATCCATACTCACGGAGTGGCCGTGCATGGAGCCACGCCGGAGAAGGGCGTGAATGCCATTGTCAAGATGGCCGCGCTGGTGCAGGCGCTGGACACGGGTTTCCGCCAGCACCTGATCTCTGCGGGCAGTGTGGATGAGTGGCTGGGCATCAATACCATCAACCTGGGCATGATCAGAGGCGGCACGCGCAGCAACATCGTGGCAGATCACTGCACGCTGCGCGTGGACATGCGCACCACGCCTGGCCTGAGTCGCGCGGGTGGCGCACTTACCGTGCTCAAGGAGTTTGTTCAGCGCATTGATCCGACGGCCACGATCGAACCGCTGCCGGAGTCCTTACCGCTGGACACTGATGCGGAGAATCCATTTGTGAAGCGTCTAATCCATTGTGGAGCCGACCTCACCGGCGCACCCTGGTTCTGTGACGCGGCGTTTCTGGCCGCAGCAGGCACACCTGCGATCGCCATCGGTCCGGGAAGCATTGCACAAGCGCACACGAAAGATGAATTCATCCGCACGCAGGATTTGGAGGATGGGGTTGCTTTATTCAAGCATTTCATTGCACAACTAGCCAGTTAGACCATGAAACGTCCGGCCTGGATCATCATCGCTCTGCTGGTGCTGGTATCGGCGATCTTGCTTTTGAGAAACAACCGGACCGAAAGCAGCGGGTTTTGTCTGCCGCTGCCTGATCTGAACAACTTCATGATGCCAAAGCCCACGATTTCACTCCCCTACCCTGCTCCGCCAACACCTGAGGCGTGGTCGAAGTTGCCGCCCGCAGACCGCTTGGCCAATATCCATGCACGAGTGAAGCCGCTGCTGGTGGAAGAGATGCGAAAGCAGGGCTTCCGACTTGGCGCTCCGGCATTTCTTCGTGGATTCAAAGAGGATCGTGAACTGGAACTGTGGTTGCAGACAACCCAGGGCTGGGAACGCTTTCGCAACTATCCGATTGCCGCGCTTTCTGGCAGTCTTGGGCCAAAGCTCCGCGAGGGCGACGGACAAACACCGGAGGGTTTTTATGCGGTGAACTCCTCCCTGATGAATGCGAACAGCAAGTATCATCTGGCGATGAATATTGGTTATCCCAATGCCTGGGACATTCAGCATCAGCGCACCGGCAGTTACATCATGATCCATGGCGGCAACGTAAGCATCGGCTGCCTGGCGATGACGGATCCGGTGATCGAGGAGCTTTACCTCATCGTCGAGGCCGCACTCACGGCCGGACAATCAGAGGTGGCTGTGCACCTGTTTCCGGCGCGGATGACGAACGAGCGAATGAAGGCAGCCGAGTCAGAGGCTGATGTCGCTTTTTGGAAAGAGTTGCAACCTGTGTATGAGGCATTTGAGGCCACCCGCCTGCCACCCGCAGTGACGGTGGTCGACGGGGTCTATCGTGTCCAAAAGTGAAACCATTCCAGTCCGCCGCGAAGGCTACTGGATGTCCAGGTCCGGCTTGAAGTCGGCGGCGTGGTATGAACTGCGAACAAGCGGGGCACTTGCCACGTGACGGAAGCCTTTCTTCCGCGCGATCTGC
>CANJVS010000014.1 GCA_947477755.1 Verrucomicrobiaceae bacterium
CGCTGCGAATGACGAATGAAGAATGACGAATGACGAAAGGACTACGAGAAGGTTGGCTTTCATGAGAGTCGGGTGATTCAGCGGTTGAACCAGTCGAGAGGGATACTCTTGAACTTGAGGGATAGTTGCTTGCCTTTGAGCGGGAAGACGTAGTAGCTCAGCAAGACGCGGTTTTGATGAACCGTGACGCTGGTGTAGGCATAGGTGAGGGCGGGATCGGATTCGATGTTTTTAGGCTTGCTCCAGGTCTTGCCTTCATCATGCGAGATCATGGCGGCCAGGGGTGTGCGAGCACCACCGTGATTGGTGCCGAGCACGGTTTTCTCCGGATTCTTCCACTCGACAACGGGATTCAAAACCAGGAGCCAATCTCCAGTGCCGGGGATGCGCGCAATCGTCGTCGGAGCTTCGGGTGCTTCGATGTTCCATGGTTTCGCCTCGCTCCAGGTATCGCCGCCATCACTGGAGAAACTGTGCCAGATGTAGCCGGTCTGCGTGCGGATGATTTGCATGACGCGGCCATCCTTGAGTTCGATGAGCCCAGGCTCCATCGCACCGCGTTTCGGGGCGGCGAGGAAGGTGCTGCCACGCTGCCAGGTTTTGCCATCGTCATCCGAACGATAGACGACGGTGCGGAATGGGTCATCTTTACCAAAGACCGTGCCGCAGGTCGAGACGGGTGCGAGCAGGCGTCCGCTTTTGAGCTGAATGATGCGCGCATTATTCATCACATGGTAGCCCGGTTCGGGCGTGATCAGCACGGGCTCAGTCCAGGTCTTCGTGTCATCGGTGGAGCACCGGACATAGGCTTTGAGGTCGCTAAGCGAGTTCTTGATAAGGTAGAAAAACAGCACATCGCCACTGCTTGATCGGATGAGACTCACCGACATGACATTCGCCTTGCCCTGGTTCTCCTGAATGGTGAAGGGCGTGCTCCAGGTGCGACCGCCATCCGTGGACTTCACAGCGACAATGCGCGCAGCCGCATTGTCCTCGGCTCCGCCATAAAACTGCGACCAGGCAGCGAAGAGTGTGCCATCGCGAAGGACAACGATATCGCCCTCACTGTTGCGCGGATGTTCGGCGGAAGCTTGGGCGATGAATGATGAGATCGGTTCCTCAGCAATGAGGATCGTCACCGCTGAGATTTGGAGAATGCAGAGGAGAAGACAATGACGAATGGAGAGATGCATCGTGTGAGTGGGTTGTCTTACTTGGCCTGTTGTTTCGCCAGTTCCGTGAGGAAGGCTTTCTCGCGATCGGCGACGTAACGCTGGTAGCCTTCGGGGTCGATGAAGGGATTCGTGGAGCTGGTGCCGAGAAGGGCGTGCTTGGCATTCATGTCGTAGTAACCGCCGTGGGCACCGAGGAATAGATCGACCGGCTGCGCTTTGAGAAAACGGAAGGTGCGCTCGTAGTCGGTGGCGATGCCCGGGTAATCCTGATTGCCAACGAGGATGTAGCCGGGGTTCACATTCGGACTGCCGATGATGACGGCATTGAGTCCATCGACCTTCATCGTCCACGTGGTGCAGTCGCGAGTGTGACCGGGCGTGAGATGAGCGGCGAGGGTGCTGCCGCCAAGTTTGACTTCATCGCCGTCTTTGAGTCGGCGATCCACGTTGGCAGGCGTGAACTGCGTGTAGTCGGCCTTCAGTCGGGTCTTCTTCGCACCGCCGCTCTCCACGGCAGCGGCGTCCTGCTCCATGATAAAGTATTGCGCTTTCGTCTGCTTGATGATCTCCGCGCTGCCAGCGCAGTGATCCGAGTGCGCGTGGCTGATGAGCAGGATCTTCACATCGGTGAATTTGAAGCCAAGCTTTTCGATGCTGTCGCGAATCAACGGCACGGACTCTTCAAAACTGCTGTTGATGAGGATGTGGCCCTCCGGCGTGGTGATGAGATACGACGCCAGATCCTTTGAGCCGACGTAATAGAGATTTCCGGCAATCTTGTGCGGTGGAAAGGGCTCCATCCAGGCTGAAGGCTGCCCGGCGGCGAAGAGCGTGGAACCGAGGACGAGGAGAGTGAGAAGCAGTGATTTCATGGTGATGGATCAGTCGGCGAGACCTTGGAACATTGGTTTGCGCGTTTCATTGAAGAGATGCAACCCCTGGGCTCCGGCATCACGTATTTTGTTAGCCCGCTGCAGGTAGTGCTCGCGTGTGAGCAGCGTGCTGGGGACGGGTTTCATTTTGCCTGCGGCGATGAGGCGATCCTCCTCGGCGGTGCGATCGTGGCCTTTGACCGTGGCTTCTTCACCAAACAGCACAGCACAGCCGCTGCCGTTGGCCATCTTCACAAAGGGCGCGATGTCGAAGTCGTAACCGCCGAGACCGTATTGGCCGACGACGAGGTAGTCGAGCAGACCGTGCTTCAACCAGGTCTCGATGTCGCAGCCCCAGGTGGGATATTTTTGCCAGTCGATGCGCACGGAGAGGCCGAGGTGCCTGCCTTTGCGTTTGCCCGCGTCATCGAGGATCTTGCGCACATCACGAACGAAGCCGGTCATGTGCTCGAAGCGCAGCGGGAACCAGCGCGGGTCGTCCTGCAGCACGGTGGCGGCCTCGATGCCGTATCTGGCTTTGAAGGCATCGGCCATGGGCTTTTCGAAACTGAAGAAGATGGGATGACGCTGGAAGTCGAGATTGATGCCGTCGATGTCCGCCTCCACGACCTCGCGCAGGATGGCGAGCTTGAACTCGCGCACTTCGGGGAATGCAAAAGAGAAGCGCGTGCCGGTTTTGCCCTTCGCATCGACGATGCGGAACTCCGGGTGCTGCCACCAAAAGGTGCTGTTGGCGAACTTCGGAAACGAACCTCCCCACATGTTCTCGGCATAGTCGCCACTCACGCGCAGCGAAGCGTAGCAGGCGATCCCGGCCTCGTGGCAGGCGTCGGCGACGATCTTCAACGTGTGCTCGCCCGCGTCGGCCATGCGCTTGAGCGTTTCGTGCGCGAGCTTGTCACCACGACGCGGAAACTCGGTCATGCCATCGCCGATGAGCTCGGTGACCTTCGATGGATAATTTGCCCGGCTGCCAGCGATCATGCACCACTCCATCACGGCCACCTGCGTGTCCTTGAAAGCAAGCATGGCCTTGCGCAGATTCTCGGCAGTCTTGTAGCGACCGCTGTGAAAGGCGCTGAAGCCATCGTCATTAACAACGATGAGCTGCGAGCCATTGTGTGGCTTCGGCGGCTCGGCAGCGAAGAGCGCGGTGCAAAAAACAACAAGGAGTGAAAAAAGAGGCTTCAGCATGGCAAAGGGCCATCGTCTTGACCCGGAATAGCAAACGCCTGTAGTGCGCAAGTTCTACCGTGGCAGCGCAAGGATCAGCGCGAAAGCACCGCAGCGATTGCAATCCGAGCGGTGGAGCTTCGACGGCCTTCTTGAGCCCATCATCCGCGAAGGCTATGGCGAAGGTGATGACGAATCCGAGCGTAAACAGGCGGGCGAACGAATGGTTAGGCGAAATGTGACATGGGCAGTGAGCAACGCCCCTCAGCGCCGCAGTACTGCGATCATCACAGGATGGTTTCACCGCCATCAATGCGGGTGATGGTACAGCGCGAGACACCGGAGTTCCTGAAGCCGACGCAGCAACCGCTCGCGGATTCGCTCGGCGTATCTGCCATTGCTGAAAACGACGTTGCTCGCGCTGGCGGATCAGCCCCTGCAGTTCGCTGATGGGCAGGAAATCCTGCGGCGACACACCCGCCGTCGTGGAGGCCAATGACATGCCCACTTTCAGACTCGCGGGTGCTTTGTCCTTCGTATGCGCGATGACTTCGCCATCAAAGACGTGCACCGCGCTGTCCTGGCCCGTCACATTCAGCGCGAACTCCGTGCCGAGGTCCTCCAGTTTCACATCCGGCCCATGCATGAGGAAACCCTTCGCTGCTGGCGGCACATGCACGCGCACGCGACCGCTCACACAACGCGCTTCCCAGGCCGAGAGGATCTCGATTTGCGTGGCACCCTCGATCAACACCGTCGCCCCGCTGAAAAACTCGATCTGCGCCAGGCCCTTGTTCAAGGTCAATTTCCCCGGCGCGATGGTGTCGCCACTGCGCACCGTTGTTTGAGCAAACTCAGCATCCAGCGTCTGACTGACCATCGCGACGCCATTGGACGTCGCCTCATTATCCACCGCCGTGCGAGGCCAGACCGCCAGCGCCAGCAGGACAATCGCCGCCGCCGAAGCGATGAGCGCAGAGGTCCGCCACCGCACCGTCCGGCTGATGACCGATGGTTGCTTGAGCCTGCCTGTGTTCACCTCCGGTTGTTGCAGCAGGCGCGCATGTTGATCGGCGAGTTCCAGATAAAGCCGGCGCGCCTGCCAGTCATCGCGCAGCAGCGCTTCGAGTTGCGCGTGCTGCTCTGGCGTGATTTCGCCGTCGAGCTTGGCATGGATCAGTGATTCAAGATTCATGAGAGTCCCTCCGATTGAAGCTGGCGTGTCACACACTCGTGCAGGCGCTGGCGCAGCAGTTCCAGATTTCGAAACAGCGTGCGACGACTCATGGCGAACCGCTGCATCATCTCCTCCGCGCCCTGACGCATCGCGTATCGGCTGGTGACGAGTTCCTTGTCCTGCGGCGTCAGTTTGGCTAGACACCCATCCAACAACTGAAGCCGCTGATCGAGTTCCGGCTCCATCCGCTCCCGATCATGCGCCAGCAAATCCATGACGTCCTCGCTGAACATACGCGTGTTGAGTTGGTCGTCCTGTGGTTACCCATGGCTGGGCAGATGAAGCCGCCTTTGATCCTGTCGATAGATTTCTGACTGATGCCGCTTTCAGGAGTCAGGGTGAACGCTGCTCAACCCCATCGATTCGAGTGTTATCCACGCTCTACTTCACCGGAACCTCCCAGATGGTGACGCCCATGTGGTAGCGGGTGTGGTGCTCGGAGGTGCGTGAGTAGTAGGCGGTGACGATTTTCCCGTCTGGGCGCTGCACGCTGCTCGGGTAGCCGCAATCGCTCGACAGCGCGTGTGCGAGGCGGAGCGGGTCACTCCAGGTCTTGCCCTCATCGGTGCTCCATTTGGCCATCGTACCGAACTGGCCTTTGGTGCGATTGCCGTAGCTCATCAGCAAGCGGCCATCTTTGAGGCGGAGGAGGTGGGCGTTGTGCTCACCGGGCTCGGTCACTCGCTCCGGTCCCTGCCAGGTCGCGCCGTTGTCGTCGGAGCGATACAGGTCCGTGTAGCAGGCATACAGGTCGGTGGTTCTCACACGCGCGGCGGCGAGCCAGCGCGTGCCACCGAGAGGAAGGATCGAGGTTTCGTTATGGTTCGAAGCGATCACCGTCGTGGGCTGCCACGTGCGGCCATCATCATCACTGCGGAAGTGCCACGGGCCGGGGCCTGCATAACAAGAGGCGTGCAACGCGCCATCCTCGCCCGTCAAAATGGGGCCGAACGGAATGAATATACCGGTTTTATATTCAGGAAAATCCGTGCTCTGCGTCCAGGTGTGCCCGCCATCGCTGGAGCGGCAGATGACGGGACGCAGCGTGGCATCGCGGAAAGGCTTCTGTTTGGGGCGGCCCGGCTGCTGCTCATTGGTCCAGCCGGAGCAGAGCACGATCAAATCACCGTTCTTCGCGAGACCGGCGGCGTGATTCATGCGGATGGTGTTCGGCGCATGATGCGTGGCCGTTCCCGCCTTCGTCCAGAACTCACCACTGGCACTCGTCCAGCATTCG
The DNA here is from genome assembly GCA_947477755.1 of Verrucomicrobiaceae bacterium. Classification (GTDB taxonomy): domain Bacteria; phylum Verrucomicrobiota; class Verrucomicrobiia; order Verrucomicrobiales; family Verrucomicrobiaceae; genus Prosthecobacter. The sequence goes on from CANJVS010000014.1 coordinate 5,716, forward strand.
ATGTCACCCTCGGCCACGCCATGCGAAGGCTGATTGTGCAGCAGCGCCGCGATGGTTCCATCGCGCAGCAGAACAAGCTGCGGCCACGCACAAACATTGTCCACGGCCACATAGCGTGCCATGGGCACGGGCTCGGCGGCATGTGAGATGCCGCCAATCAGGAGACTGAGTAAAAGCGGGAGAGTGTGGCGAGTGAGCATGGTGGTCATGAATTTGAATCAAAACTCCTCCGCCATCTCATCGAGTTCCTGATTGATGCGGTCTTTCCAGGGGGTGGGAAGATTGAGCTGGAGGAGTTGGTCGAAGGTTTCGATGGCTTTGATTTTCTTCCCGGCGGCGAGCAGGGCGCGGGCGTAGGCTTCGAGGAGGGTGCCTTTGCTGGTGATGTGGTCGATCTTGCTGAAGTCGGTGCCTTCGAAGGCTTTCACGGCTTCTCTTGGGCGTTTGTTGTCGATGAGCAGACGTGAGAGACCGGCGAGGCTCTCGATGCGCCAGGCGTAGTTCGCGGGGGTGACGGCGAGTGCTTTGCGGAAGTGCTCTTCGGCCTTGGTGGTGTCGCCATGCTTGAGGTGGAGCACGGCGGCTTCGCGGTGGGCGCGGCCACGCACGCTGACTTCGGCCCCAGGGGCCTCGGCGGCCTTCTGCCATTGGCGAAGCTCCGCGGCTTCGTCTTTCTTCTTGTGGTAGATCTCGGCGAGAAAGCCATGCGCCTGCCCGCGGCAGCGCACCGGCCAGGTTTCGATGGCTTCCTCGCGCACGGAGGCGAGCGCTTCATCGTAGCGCTGGAAGTCAGTGAGCACGCGCAGCTTGGCAAACTCGCGATGCGCGGCGTCTTTCACCTGCGCGGCGAGCGCGAGCGAGCGGTCCGCGTTTTTGAGCGACTTCACGGTGATGTCCATGGCGAGGTCGAGGTAGTGGAAGTTCTCGCCGACCTCCTCGGTCTTCGCCGCGATGGCTTCGAGATTCTGAATGGCTTCGTCGTAGCGCTTGTCAGCCGTGAGCCGCTTTACGGCGCTGAGTGCCTGATAATCGACCGCGTAGGACGAGGAGGTGAGCAAAACCAGAGTGATGGCGAAAAGTCGGATCATGAGGATGAGATGAATTTGAAATACAATGAAGGCAGGAGAATGGGGACAGAAGAATGACTTTGAAGGGATGAGTCATTCGTCAATCACCTGGCTGGGCTGTTGTGCCTCACGTCATCAGGTTTTGTGAAAAAAAGAAATTGTCTCCAGCAGATTCGGGGAGGCCAGCAGATGAAGATGAAATCAGTAATCTGATGGCCTCCTTGAATCTGCTGGAAATGACAACTCATGATGACGCTGATTCTAGATGGATTCTCCTGCCAATCATCAGTCGTGATCAGGGTTTAAAGGTTACCTTCCCAAAGCTCGCATCGCCGGGGATGCGGGAGGCGTTGAGCTTGCTGGTCCAGGCGGAGAATTCGCGGTTGGTCTTCTTGTCGGTGGAGTCGGTGAAGTGCACGCGACCGACGTTGAGATACCAGGTGTCGCCAGCTTTGGGTGCCTTGGTGCGCAGGGTTTCAAAGGGAATGACGGCCATTGACTCCCAGCGATTCTTTGCAGGAACGAGCTTGGTTTCAAAGGTCCATGCGCCGTTCCAGCCCTCGTCATTCCAGCCGTAGCGCGGGTGCAGGTAGTCGGCGATGAAGCCGTGCTCGGCCTCGTTGAACGACGTCGGCTCGGGCTCGTAGGCGAAGTAAAAATAGCGGCTCTTGTCGGCGATGGGCGAGACATTGACGATGATGCTCTCCTGCAACCACAGCTCGGCATCGTGGCCGCGGGCGACGAAATTCGACTTGTTCGCTAGCTGCTCGCCGCTGACGCGAATGTAGAGATTCGAGTCATCGCAGAGCACGCGGAAGGTGGTGGGTGCTTGCAGTTTCGTCACGGCAGCATCGGTGGGTAAAAGCGGGTGCGATTCGGCTTTCTCCCAACGCGATGAATCGAGCGTCAAAGGACCGGTGATATGATCAATGGTTAGCGACAGGCTCTGCTGGATCATTTGCGCGGGATTCGCCCGCATCTTCGCGGTGTCCCAGTTGAACGGAGCACGTTCCAAATAGCGTCCGGCATACTTCAGGCTCTTTTCGTCGGCGAAGCGGTAAGCGGGGTTCTTTTTCTTCGCATACTTCGCGTCGCCGTTGGCCACGCCGGCGATGCAAGCGTTGCGAGCATCCACCGCATCGAGCAATTGCGTGAGCGAGGCCACGTTGTTCATCGCCTGATGATTGCGCCAGGCATTGATGACGAGCGCGAGGTGCTTCAGGAAATCGAACTCGTAGCGCACGATGTCGAGCCTGCGCTTCACCTCGGAAAGTTCCGCGCTGCCTTCGGCGGCGGCGAGGTCTTCTTCGAGCGAGTTGATCACGTCCGGCGGCCAAAGGGTGCCGAGCGCGAAGAGGGGATCGCGTCCAGACTGATACGCATATTCTCGCAGCACGCGCCACAGCTCGACGCGCCTTTGCACATTGGTGAAGAAGCGGCGCATCGGGTTCTCGCACTCGCGAAAGGCGGCCTGCAGGTATTCGTCGAAGAGTTCGTTCGCGCTCTGGCGTTTTGGATCGATGGCGAGGCGCAGATAGACGTAGATGTTCGGCCCTTCGAGCCCCCACTGGCCTGCGCCTGGGCTGCCATTCACCTGCACCATGCGCACGTTGTTCTCCACGAGCAGACGATTCTGCTCCGCGATCATCGAGACGGTGGTGAGCGGCGTGAGGCCGACGAGATGAAAGTTGCCCCAGTTATAAAGATACGCCGAGAAGCCGCCGGGCACCTTGAGCTGCTTCCACGCGGCGAAGGCCGCTTCGTCGGAGTGCATCATCTCGATGATCGTGTTCTCCGGGAATTCGGCGAAGCTCTGCGGTGGCTGAATCGTGGGGCCGTAGGAGGTCATCATGAGCTTCTTACCGGGGCGATCCTTCATCAGCCGCACGGCCATATCGCGATGCATGATCCAGATCTTCTCACCCCAGGCGCGGTCGTTGTTGAAGGCGATGCCGTCGGTCGGCTTCGTCGTGAGCTGCACGCCATAGAGCGCCGCGCACTCTTTGCATTGGCAAGGGCGGAAACCGTCGGCCTGGCCAAGCTCGATGACATCGTAGCCGCTGTCGAGACTCGCGAGAATGTGCTTGTAGATCAGCTCGCGCACCTCGGGATTCGAGAGGCAAAGCTGGCCGTCCGTCGCACCGACTTCCGGCTGCCGCACATTGCCAGTGAGGATGAAATACTCGGGATGCGTCTTCCCATATTCCGCAATCGGCACTGCGGACGGATGCTGATGACCGCCACGCGACCACACGCGTGTGAAGCGCCGGCAATGATTCGCTGTGTAGAACAACTCCGGCCCATTGCGCATGTCGTGCTCGATGAAATGCGGCTCGCCGCGCACATCGAGCGTCGGCGGCACATGAATGATCGACTGCGGCACGAAGGTCGTGCCCGATTCATCCGGCGACAAAAAACGCGCGCCCACGAAGCGATGCACAAACTCCGCCGTGCCAAACAGCGTGCCCTCAAACGGCAGCGATTGGTCCTTCGTGGCCGTGCGCCAGCCCGGGATGGCGCGTTTCCCTTCCAGCGCATCCGGCTCGTCATTGCCCGCGATGATCACATTCCGCCCGACCACCTTGTGCGCAAAACCCCAGCCCTTGAGCTGACGCACCTCCACGCCATTCGCCGCCGCGAACTTCGTCGCTCCGACATAGAAGCCCGGACGCCCCGCCTCAGCCTGCGATTCCTTCACCACCGGCAGCGTGATCTTGTTCGCCGCGAACGCCTGCTGCAACAGCTCCGCCGCCCGAGTCACCGACGACTCCGCCGTGGGATTCGCCGACACATCCGGCACGATGATCTGATACTTCGATTTGCCCCGGAAACCGAGGATCATGTCCTCGGGCGCGTCCAAATCCGCCGTCGCGATTTGAGCGATGCCTGGGAACGCGATGGCAAAGAAACAAAAAAGAGCAGCAAGCTGGCGCATGAGGCGTGTGGTGGAGGATGAGAACACGGGTGAGGCAAACGTCGCCTGAGGTCGTTCTTTGTCCTCTCGTTCACGGCCTTGGAGCTGAAGGCAGTCGATGCCACTGAGGGTGAGAAGAAGTAGGTCTGGCGAATCAGCCATAAACGGCTATAATCGGCCAAAAAATCAGCCAAAATAATCATGTTGCCCCCCGTTTTCAGCATCACGCCCGAGATCCTCCGGCTCATCGCCGAGCTGGACGAGTTCAAAGGGCAGTGGCGCATGATTCGCAGCCTTTCGCCGGAGAAACTCACGTCGTTGCGCAAGGTCGCCACCATCGAGAGTGTCGGTTCGTCCACTCGCATCGAGGGTTCCAAGCTCACCGACCGCCAAGTCGAGGACTTGCTGGGCCGATTGCACATCACCGAGTTCAAGACACGCGATGAGCAGGAGGTCGCCGGTTACGCCTATGTCATGGATCAGGTGTTTGATGCCTTCGAGCAAATCCCCGTCACGGAAAACATGATCGGCCAGCTTCATCAGGACCTCCTGCGCCACAGCACCAAGGACGAGCGCCATCGCGGCCACTACAAGACGCTGCCGAATCACGTCGCCGCCTTCGATGCCGATGGCAAGGAGATCGGCATCGTCTTCCAGACCACCTCGCCCTTCGATACCCCGCGCGAGATGGAGTCCCTCGTCGCTTGGTTCACCAAGGCCGACCGCGAGCGCTCCCTTCACCCACTGCTGCTCATCGGCAGCTTCATCGTCGTCTTCCTCGCCATTCATCCCTTTCAGGACGGCAATGGCCGCCTCTCCCGCGTGCTCACCACGCTCATGCTGCTCCGCGCCGGTTACGGGCACGTTCCCTTCAGCTCACTGGAGAGCATCATCGAGGCATCCAAAGAAGGCTACTACCGCGCCCTCCGCCGCACCCAGACCACGCTCAGCTCCAAGAAGCCCGACTGGGAAGCCTGGCTCATCTTCTTCCTCCGCTCCCTCGTGAAGCAAAAAGACGCCCTCGCCAAGAAGATCGCGCTCGAAGACACCCAAGCCACTGACCTCCACCCGCTCGCCAAAAAGATCGTCGCCCTGCTTCCCGATCACGAAACCCTCACGCTCAGCCAGATCGTGAAGCTCACGAAAGGCAAACCCAGCACCGTGAAGCTGCGCCTGAAGGAACTCGTCGAGAAAGGCTACCTCATGCCGAAGGGCCAAGGGCGTGGGGCACATTATCGACGCGCTAACGTCATTATGACCCTACAATGAATCAGAGTCACTCCACCCGTTAAGAACTATCTATCGCCAAACCTGCTTTACGAGCCATGAAAACATCAGTTCTAACCGAGCTAGCTTCGCGCTCCTCCGACCAAGCACACCCGGATCACACAATCGCGAAGAAGCTCTCGATAATTGCCAACGACCTCATCTCCGATGCAGGCAATCATGTAAAACTGATTGCTGTTCAAAACCAAGGCTTTGATCTTCACGATCAGCTAGCCGCATCAGGAGAGACCCCTCACAAAGCGGTCATCGAGTTTGGCCTTGCGTTCAATGATGCTTCAAAAGCCAAATATCTTTACTGTCGCGATTCCGGCATTGGGATGACTAAAGATGTGGTCTCGCGGTATCTGCTACAGATTGGAACATCATTTTATAAGTCAGCTGAATTCCAACAGCTATCGACAAGCTGGAACTCGCCTTTCACTCCAACATCACAGTTTGGAATTGGGCTAAGGTCGAAGTGAAGAGTTCAGCTTTCACTCCTCTGGCTTACCAGAACGACTGGGACCATTTTTACTATCGCCAGTATTGTTTCCGCGCGGATGAATGGCCTGAGTCTGACTTTGATCTGATTAGTTCCACGTGGCCTATTGTGTCGCCACGGCTATTCGATTTTTGGGTGGATCGGCATCATGCTGAAGCTCTCAATCAGCGAACAAAGTTGCTGGAGAATGTGGGCAATGGCATCGGAGCTATTAGTAAAATCAACCCAAGGCTCGTTCACCCGAAGCTTGGGATTTATGATTTGGAGGACAAGTTTAGAGTAGGACGCACGAAACCCACAAGCGCCATTCATAGATTCGAGTGCGCGAAAAACAACTTTTGGCTCTGGGAGATTCAACCCACTACCGAAAAGGGAACAAGCTCTCGAACACCTCGTAGAGTTCTATATGTATTCATAAGCCCGCAACAGCTCTCACAAGAAGATCTCTCGATTCTCGAACGCTATAGGAAGGAAGAGCCTGACTATGCGTTGGGTGTCGAAAAAGGTTGGTCCATACTGTTCCTCGGCATGAGTGATCTAAATAATATCTGCCGCCCAGGAAAGGTTAGTCGGGAGTTGCTAGCGAGCCAGATCCCAGGGGGCTTTTGGACACCCCCTCGCGCAACAATTTCACGCGCAGCATGTGATCCTCACTGCCGAATCCATCATCACCATCCACAAAGAACCAAAGCATGCCGCCACCGGCGAGATGCCGGTAGCGAAACGAGATGGTGAGATCCTTGCCCTCAACGCCAAGGTAAACCATCGGCGGATACTTCCCGCCGCTGGTCCCATGCGTCCAGAGCACACCATCCCGCACCTGCGTGTTCTTGTTGGGGATTGGCGTGATGAAACGCCTGGCATTAAAGTCCGCGCCGAAGGTTTCGTGGATCGGTGCTGGCGCAGGATCGGCGTGAAGTGCGGCGAGTGGCGCAAGGAGGAGGGCTGTTAGGAGTGCGATTGTGTATTGCATGAGGCCAAGGGTTTTATCAAAAGCAGATGAGGATACGAGAGGGCTGCGAATGCAATGCGGCCAAACTCATGTCTGGTTCCGCAGCGATCTAGGACAGTGATTCCAAGAGCTCTTCGGTCTCACTTCTTCACCGCAGACACAGGCCAGTCATCCGTGCGGAAAGGCGATGCCGGTAGGCCAGCGCCGTTCGCAAGGCTGTAGTCGGGCCAGTCTTTCCAGGCATAACGAACGGCGACAGGTTGCGTGACTTCGGGACTGCTGACGATGACAGTCTCGCCAACAATCTTGGCTTCAGCTGGCTTCCACTGCTGATCGGCAGCAGCGATCTGGAAGCCGGTGAGAGGGCCACCCGTGATGGATTTCAGGCCACCATTGGTGTGATTGAATGAAACGGTGATTGCATTGCCATGGATGGTCGAGCCAGCGGGAAGCGGGCCGCTGATGGCGGGGACGTTTTTGCCATAGACGGTGCCGAGCGCCCAGTAGGAGAGGCGCTTGCCGACGTCCTGCTTGTTCTTTGGATGAATGTCCTTCGCATCGCCAATGTCGATGGTGATGGCCATGCCGGTCTTGGGCAGGGCGAGCGTCTTCAGCATGGACTCACGCACACGCGGCCAGCCTTCGCCGGGCGAGGTGAAGTTTGGCAACTGCACCCAGGCGAAGGGCACTTCGTCATTCCAAAGCGTGCGCCAGCTGGTGACGAGTTGCATGAGCTGCTTGCGGTAGAGGCCGGCATTGGTGTTGGCGTTTCCTTCGCCTTGATACCAAAGCATGCCGCGCAGCGTGTAGGGCACGAGATTGACCACTTTGCCATTGAAGAGCCCAGCGGGGCCGCCTTTGAGCTTCCACATCGCCATCGGATCTTTCGGCGGCGGGACGACGAAGGGCGCACCTTCGGCCTTGGCCTTCTCAGACGCCTTTTTCCAGATGGCGAGCTGCTTTTGATGCAAAGCGGGTGCTTGGGCTGGATCGAACTTCCGGTGTGCCTCGAGTCGCGTGTCGTAGTTCGCCTTCGTCTCAGGATCGGAGGACTGAACCTCGGCTGCCACCCAGGATTCAATGGGCGTGCCGCCGACAGAGGTGTTGATGAGACCGACTGGGACGCCGACTTCCCGGTGAATCTCGCGACCAAAGAAATACAGCGCGGCAGAGAAGCCACCGACGTTGTTAGGCGAACATTCCTGCCATGTGCCTTTGCCTTCAGCCTGCGGCTTCTCGGCGGGGCCGGAGCTTTCGCGGTAATGGCGAATAAGCGGGTACTTCGCCGCCGCCTTCTCGGCATCATAGTGGTAAGAGCTAGCAACGGTCATCGCCATGTTCGACTGGCCGGAGCCGAGCCACACCTCACCGACGAGCACATCCTTCACTTCGATCTTATGTCCCTCCCTCCCCGAGACGACGAGTGTGCGTGACTCAGCACTGGCTGAAAGAGCATCCAGCTTGAGCGACCATTTGCCATCCGTGCCCGCCGTGGTGGACCTCGATTGATCAGCAAAAGAAACCGACACCATCTCGCCCTCATCCGCCCAGCCCCAGAGGGCGATGGGCTTCTCACGCTGAAGCACCATGTGATCCGAGAGTGCTGAAGCGAGACGGAAGTCTGCTGCGAAAAGAGATGCGCCGCCGAAAGTGATGACAGCGAGGAGGAGTGCAATGAGGGCGGTGAGGCGGGGGTGTTTCATGAGTTTTCCTTGTCAGTGGGAGTTCTTGATTTCGCCATCGCGCTGAAACGCCTGCCAGTCTTCGGCGTAGGCGGCGTTGATGAGCCAGGAGGCGATGGCTTTGTCATTGGTGAAGGAAGCGAAGGGCGCGATGGGCAAGGTTTGATAGCCACCTTTTGCCGGGTCCCAGTTTTGGCCGAGGTGGCCTTGATCCATCGCGATCGCGCGGAGTTTCACGGGGCCTTGACGTGCATCGGATTCTGCGGGCACACGTGCCGTGAAGGTGTGACGGAGAAACGAGAGCACGAGCGGCCAGGTCTTCTCGCCGGGTCCGTGGCCGGTCTTTGGCTCGACGGCGAAATTCCACAGGGCGGCATGCTTCTTCCTCAAGGCTGGCACCACGGCGAGGTTTTCTTCCTTCGATGGACGCGCGAGGAATGGATCGTCCTCGCCAAAGATGACCAAACCGGGCACCTGCGCGGCTCCGGGTTGATACACTTGAAAGGTGATGCCTGGCCGCATTGAAACCCAGCCCCACACTCGATCCGGCGCATACGAGGGGAACACAGCGGAGAAGCCGGTGCCGTTCGAATGGCCGTAAAGAAAGAGCGGCGCGTGCGCCAGTTCGGGATGGCTGGTTTGAGTGCCAAAATTCTTCAAGCGATCAAACAGCAGGCTCCCCGGCCAGAAACCGCGCTGCATGGGATTGCCGACAAACTTGAACAAGCCAAGGTGCAGTTCCCTGGCGAGCGCGCGCATGTCGGCGCGACGAAACAGATTCTCGCCGCTGCCGTGACCGGACATGACGATGATGCCTTTTATCACACTCACGGCATCCGGCAGCCAGAGATCGAACTTCACCTCCTCGCGTTTGCCTTCGCCCTTTTGCTTCACGACTTCGGCCCATTGCGCATCGCTGATCTTCCAGTCCCAGTTTCGTTCCACCACCTGCTGTGGCGATGGCGTGCCCCACTTCGCTTCATCCAGCACGCCGTTCCAGCTTTTCATGTTCTTCGCCTGCACGTTTGCATTCACCCAACCAATAGCGTGGCAATCGGGAAGCTGCTCATAGGTGCTCCATTCAGTGCCGCCACCCGCACGCCTCGGCGCGGTCCACTGATGATCGAGCCATGGCAGCACTTTCTCCGCCCACTTTGCTCCGTGAACGCGCAAGCCCTCGCCACTGAAGTGAACGCCTTTGCCATCGCGCTCGCGGAGCTTGCCCTTCAGCGCATCGCTGTCCGGCCCTCCAAGCGCGATGCTGTCCTTCCATAGCGATGACTGCGCGGCGCGGATGTCCTCGCTGCCTTCATCACCGGGCACATGATAACTCGCCTGTGCGACAAACCACGGCGCATCCCAACCGATGGCACGCCGCGAATCTCGGATGAGTTTTTCCAGATGCTCGCGGTAAAGTTTGCCCGGCAGCGTGCGCGTCGCGTCCTTCTGGTTTGCATCGCTTTCGCCCTGATGCCAGAGCACCGCGCGGAAGCCCTGCGGCCCGAGCGGCTTGATCCGCGCGATGAAGGCCTCATACGCAGCGCCCTTGCTCGCCCAGTTTCCGTTGGCGAGTTTCTCCACGCGGCTCTCGATAGTGGGAGGATTCGGAAACGTCGTCCCTTTTGGCAACCACTCGCGCACACTCGTCGCGCCGATGCCGCAGGCGATGATTCCCACCGGCACATTTTGTTTGGCGACCACAGCATCGGCGAATGGCGGAATAAAACTGCCGCCACCACCGCTCGCGCCCGGCTGCGGATCATCCGCGAGCCGCCAATTCGTCCCGTCAAACGTGGCCACGCGACCGCTCTGCGGCCTCAGCTTTTCCTCACCGTGATTCGCCGAGTTCGACTGCCCTGCGATGACAAACACCTCGCCCACGCCGACATGCTCGACGCCGCTGGAAGCAATCACCTTCCCCGCAAGTGAAACACGAACCTCCAGCCGCCACCAACCGCCGGCAGGAGCCTCGATCAGGCTGGAAATCGCGCGATCAGCCAACTTCGCATTCAGTCTCTGCCATCCCGCCTCCGGCGCCTCTCCGACAAAACGCGTCTCCACAATCGCCTCGCCCGCCACCGCCTCCGAAAGCCGCCCCGCAAGCCTCAGCATGCCTCTCGCCGGCGTGCCACGCTGCACGACCTGATAGTCGAGCGGCGAGGTCAGGATCAATTCCAAAGCATGCAGCGCAGCGGATGGTGCGAGCAGAAGCGAGGCGAGAAGGGTGATGAGGTGTTTCATGTCAATCAAATGGAGTCTTCTATCTACGAATCACTCAGCTCTCAACCATCAACTCTCAACTCCGGTTTTTAAAGATGAATGGCGGCGCATATTTGAGTGTGCTGCTCGCGGGAAACGACAAGATATCCGTGACTAACTAGTTTTGCAGCAAGTGCAGCAATCCGATCTGCACAAAGGCAGTGGACTCGGGATAACCATCCCAGTGAATCGTGTCCTCGGTGCCATCGGCATCAGCATCCGTGAGCCGGTTGTTCACGGCGCCGAGTTCATTCAGCAAACGAACGCGCACCGGATTGTCACCGCAGTAATAACCAAGGATGGCCGTGGCGCGGTCAAGGTAGCGCTTCTCTCCGCTGACCTTGTGGAGCACGGCCAGCGCATGCAGCCAGTGACCGCCGATGTAGAGCGAGACGTGCGGCTTCTCCTGCTTGCCGAGAATGAAGGTCATGTGGGTGCCGTCGGTCATGTGGCCGAACATCGGTGTCGGTTCATGACGCTCCTGCAGAGGCTTCAGTGCAAGCCAGGCGTCCGCCGACTTCATCGCCGCTGATTTCCAAGAGGCGGCATGGATGTCGTCCGGCAGCACGCGAGCGCCTTCAGCGAGAGCGGCTATGTTCATCGCGGTTGCATTGGCATAACGCGTCCACTGGCCATCAGGACCTGCGGATTCGGTGAGCGCGTTGAGCGCCTCGACCGTGAGCTGACGCAGCGGGCGCGGAGGCTGACTTTGGCTGAGCCGGATCGGCAAATCGGGTCTCGCCTCGCATGCGGAGAGCATCCCGAGCAGGAGATAGGCGTGCTCTCCGGCAATGCGGCACCAGAGAGGCAGGCCGGACTTGGTGCGCTGCGTGTAACCGTGTTCGAGGCCATCATTCAAACAGAAGCGCAGCGCCAGTTCGATCGCATCGCTCACCTTCCCTGCCAGCGGACCTTGTGGGTCAGCCTTCAAAGACTCGCCCAGCGCCCAGACTGCGCGACCATTGAGCACACCGCCGTGGATGAAGTCGCGGAATGCTGGATTGGCAAACCAGCCTTTGCCTTCCGTGAGCCACTCACCTGTCTCGAACATGCCATAATGAAACGCGCCCGCCGTGTAGTACTCTTGTTTCCCGGAGGTTTCCTTCAAAGCAAAATTGTCCGTGCTGCGATGCTGCAATGCCAGCAGGTTCGTCATCACCTCATCCGCCAGTGCCCGGCGGTTGTCTGCCACAGCCGGCTTCACCCGCTGAAGCATCCGGTAAACAATCAGGATGTCAGCCGGGTCATTGGTGAAGGTGTAAGGCCGGAAGTTCTCCTGCTTTCGGTTGGTGGCATCTCCATCCCACGGGTGATCATTGGAAGGATTGAACCAGGTGTTCCAAACCGCCTGCCAGAAACCGCGCGCGACACGATGACCGAGTGGCTGCGACCAGTCGCGATCACGGTGATCGAAGTCGTAGAGCGCGGCATGATTCTTGAACCACGCGAAATCTTCCGGCCGCGCGAGATCAAAGCCCGGTCTGTTCAAGCGCATCAGCTTTGCTGCGCGGCTGTGCATCCAGAGATTCGCCAGTTTGCGCTGCCGCGACCATTGCGCCGACTGCTGGTCCTTGCGGCCCTGAGCATCCATGAAGTCGTCGGTGAAGACCAAGGGCAGGTCAGGCAAAGCTTCCCTGCCACCACTCACGATCAGTGTGATTTCGGCCTGATGCTGCGAAGCATCAGCACTGCCGAAGCCGGGAAGGTCCGTGGCATCCACATAAAGCAAACCTGACGCCAACGCGGGTGCTCCGTGGAAAGCCTGCGGATAGAGGCACTCGAAACGGCCACCTTCAGCCTTCACCTCTGCGATGTGAGACACCCCGAATGAAGTGGTCACACGCACGCGAACCGGCGATGAAGTGGCAGGCGCCGCCGAACCAATGATATTGACACTCCCTTCGGCCAGCGGTTTCACAGGCGAAGGACTCAGGCTCGGAACCAGATTGATGACGGGACCGGCTGGAGCTGCGGCTCCGGGCACATCCCGAAAGGAAGTGAGCAGGAGAATGATGAGAAGCGTGTGTGGTTTGATCATCGTGTTTCAGAAATGGAAATGAGCATCATGCCGGAATGCCCTGACGGATGGTACACCGCTGCACCGGCGAGTCATTGATCTTCGGCACATCATCGGCATTCACCTCAGGGGTCCGGTCCACCGTGAGCGCGCCTGTCTATTCGATGGTCCGCAGATAGGCGGCGATGTCGGCGAGTTGCTGGTCGGTGAAACCTTCCGCCAGCGGCAGCATGACGGATTTTCCAGCGACATATCCGGCGGTCTTGATCTTGCCGATGGGAATGACCTGGGGCGCACCACCCATGAGCAGCAGCGTGATGTCCTTGGCCGTCTCGGATTTCTTGAAGCCCTCGAACTTTTCGCCGTTCGTGGTTTCGATGCGGTAGAGCCGGAAGACCTGCTCAATGGCGGCATCCGGGGCGAGGATGGAGGTGAGCAGGCC
>CANJVS010000015.1 GCA_947477755.1 Verrucomicrobiaceae bacterium
ACTCGGAGGGCGCAGTCTCTGCGTCGTAATTCTCGCCGGGCTTTGCCTTGGTAATCCAGGACTCCAGGATCAGCACGACAGCATTGGCACCATACGAGGCCGTGATCAGGCGGACCTTGTTGGCAAAGTCATCCTTCGCTCCCGTGTCGCTCAGGCTGTCCGGGGTGAACAGAATCAAGCCTTGCTCGGTAGAAGCCATCATGACCGGAGCCAGGCATCCGCTCCTCTTCATGGTGAAACGAGCGTAGCGCGTGGCTTCGGCGATGAGGGCGTTGAGATCGGATGACATGAGACCTGAGTAATAAATCACAGCCGCTTTGCCCACGCCATAGCAGCCCGCACCTGGGGCAACTCCCCCTTCACGTCCTCCAGTATCCGGCCAGACAGCTTTCGATACTCAGCCAGCACACGCAGGGCGTCTTCGCCCATTTCCTGCCCGGCAAACAGTTCCGGTGTCGTGTCGGCGAAGTTGAGGCCCAACTGCAGGCTTTTGCCATGGACCTCGGCTCCAAGTTCGTAGTTGGTCAGCAGCAGGCGTCTCTTCGGACTCGTGGTGGCACCGCAGGAATCGAGGAACCAGGTGGGTGATCCGGTGGAGTCGGCATGGAGCAGGACCAAGAGCTTCTTTTCGACGTGCCAGAGATCGCGCAGGGTTTCTTCGGGGATCGAGAGTGTTCGCAGATGCACCACCGTCTGGAGGAAGGCGAGATAGGCCTCCGAATAGCCCGCACCGTCGAAGGCCGGCAACTCAAAGCGCGATTGAAGGCCGGAGAGATACACCGTGGATCGGTTCAGGGTTTTGGCGAGATCGGCGAAAGTGTGCATTGCAAAGACTCAAGTAGAGTAACCACGCTTTCATGCTCACCATTAATAGCGAGTTCTAAAGCTGTCATGTTCCGCTGACTCTCACGGAGACTTGGATCAGCACCATATTCAAGTAGCGCCTTGATCACTTCGAGATGCCCATTGCTGGCGGCGTAATGAAGCGGGGTATGGTCTAGCACGTCACTGTATTCTTTTCTGCGCTCTCGAGCGTTTGGATCGGCCCCAGCTTCGAGCAGCACTCTTGCCACGCCGACACTACCAGACGCCGCTGCATAGAAAAGTGGGGTGCGGTTATCCGCCCAGCATTCATCTCTTCTTGCCCCATGGGCGAGCAAAATGCGCGCGGACTCAACGGCGTTATTCATGGCTGCCACATGCAGGGCAGAGCCATAAAAAAACCAGCCCAGTTGTTCGTCTTGATGACGTCGGCTGCTTATTTGATTGGGGTCAGCTCCTTGTGCGAGCAGCACGTTAAGAATGGTAATGCGATTGTAGAGCGCTGCGGTATGTGGTGCCGAATGGCCGTACCGATCAGGGCCAGTGGGATCGGCTCCAGCTTTCAAAAGAAGTCTTACTGCTGCCAGTTGGTCCTTCCAAACTGCGACAGCCAACGGAGGAATACCCTCTTCGAAATTACCCTCGCCGTCATCTTCACCACTCGGGAGGTTTGGATTGCATCCGGCGTTGATGAGAAAGTTAATAACATCCAATTGCCCGTCTGCCGCTGCGTGATGGATTGCTGCCCAGCCTTCGCCTGTTTTTTCGCGATGGGTCAGCATGCTTGGCTTCGTCACCAAAAGCTGTCGAACCATTTCCAGATTGCCTGAACGACTGCTTTCAATGAAAGATGCCAGCTTGGCTTGCTCAGGTGTTTCGTCCATGTGTGGATCTTCGTATTTATGGGCCTTCCTTCAAGGGGACCGGTTCAGGGCTTTTGCGAGACCGGCGAGGTTGTGCATCTAGTTTGCTGGACTGTGCCTTCACACATTCACATCTCCATCCAAGCCAAGCTCACGAATAGCGGCCCGAGTCTCTTCGAGCTTTTGCTTCGATACGCCACCTTCGGGTGATGCCTCGAACGTCACTTTAAGCTTAACCCCCTGGCCTGCGGCGAATTTGGAGACCACTTTGGTGTAGAAGTTCATCCACTTTTGCGCTGGCACATTACCGGACCATTCGATGTGTTCGAACATATCGGCCTGGGTGAGTGGTGGCTCGGGACTCGGGCTCGGACTTGGCAGTGGCGTGACTGGCGGCGGTGATACTGCGGTGTCGCCACCAATGGATGGGGTGTTGGTATCATCCTGGGGTGTTGGCAGCACCGGGGCTGTCTTAGCTGCTTGAGCAAGCTTGTAGGCTTCTGCCGTTTCTTTGCGGATGAGGAACACATCGTCGGAGATCTCCACTTCATCAGGGAGCAAACTGGCTCCGTAAATGAAGGGTGAATACTTACCTTCCGAGGTCTTAGCAACATAGGCGATCTCACCTGCGCTCACGCCTTTCGCGATGGTGTCTTGAATAGCTGACGTGCCCTTGATGATGCGGGGGAACTGGGGTGATGCATACATGGCGTCCCGCACGGACTTGGTTGGCCATTCGGTGAAGGCACTGGACCAGTTCTTTAGCAAGAGACGCACGGAAATGCCCTTGTCAAAGTCGCCGTCTGTCACCAGCCGGTTCAGGATGTTTTCGATGGGGCCACCCGTGGTGGCGCTGGAATGCACGAGGCCGAGGTCCACTTCCCGGAGAGCGTTATCTTTGCCGAGGAGAAGCACATGCTTGAAGTTGCGCCAGATCGCTTCCTTGAGATCGCGCTTCGATTTGCCGAGGTTCTCCACGAGTTGCCGCTTCTGCGCATCGTCGAGTTTCATTTCGTGGGCATCATCATCAATGGCAGTCCACGCCAGCACTTTGCGTGCTTCTTCGAGCATGGGTTGGGCGCTTTCGGCGACTACCCACACCAATGCACTCTTGTAGGTCCTCGAAGACGTGCCGCATTCCTTCGTCATCTTGTCAGCCCACTGAAGCGTGGCTGCACGCTCAGCCATGGTGTGACTGAGGTCCGCGATGATGAATGTGATCACGGGGCGGTCAGAGATTTGAAGACTCTTCTCGGGGAAGAAGGCGCGCTCCACACCGTCGCGTTGCGGGAATAGCTTTTGAATCTCAGCCTTCACCAGTTCCTCAGCCTTGGGGCCTTTGACACTCGCCTTCTTGTCGGTGAAGCGCTTGTTCAGGTTCTCCTTGAGGCTGAACTTATAGTTCGCGTGTTCGACCACGAGGTAATAACTCTTTTCCACCAGAGCTTCGAGTGCCGTCTCGATGTTGCCGAGATCAAGGTCAGGATGACCGACTGCCATGCGAATTTCAGGCACCGTAGCTTCAGATCGGACCATGCCGCCGTTGGATTCAAAGAACACCACTGTCGCCACCTTCTGATGCAGACGTTCGGCTTTGACCGCTTCGGTCGATTCGCGATCCAGCATGATAGCATGGGATTCCTTGGTTCCTGCCACATCAGTCGTCACGGCTGTTTCCAGCAACCGACTGCCAAGCTGTTCAAAGACCGCCGCGCGGAAGATCGGATCGCCGAAAGGAGCCGTGCCGAGAGTCAGCAAGGGATCGGGATGCGCTTTCTTGTAGGCTGCCGTGTAGGAGTGGGAAACCCAGATGGCGAGCATTCGCAGCACGCCTCGCGTTTGCTGGAATTTGGGAAGGGCGCGCCACTTGCGCTCGAACACCGACAAGACGGAAGGATGAAATGGATAGGATGCCTCGAAGTGAGCGCGGGCGTGTTCTGGTGGAATCGAGCCGGGAAGCTGCTGGGCGTGATCGGTCATCCATCGCGCATACTCATGGCAGGCATCTTTGGCTTTCTCAGGCAGGAGCACTTTGCCGTCAGCGCCGAGGGCACGAGTGTCCCAATCGAAAAGTCGGCGACGAATGATTTCACTCGTCTCAGCACCAGCGGTCATCGTCATCGCCTTGCCCACGCGGTCGAGCATCTTGGTCAGTCGCGTGTAGTCGGCCTCGTCCGCCGTGGTCATTTCTAGATCGAGCGAGGCAGGCACCGAGACCACCAGCACCGACTTGTCATTCATCGCCCCGGAGAGGTTCATGATGAAGTCATAGAGCTGATCATTGAGACCTTCGCGGCGGAAGCGGCTCATGTAGTTCATCAGCTCGTCCATCAGGATGAGACAGGGCTCGTTCTCGGGCACGATCTTGCGAATCACATCACCACCAGGGGCGATTCGTTGCTCATCATGCTTCTTCACCAGTTCAAACGCAGCCGCGCCACCGAGCTGAAACGCGATCTCGCCCCAGGGAGTGAAGCGCTTGGGTTCACCTTCTGCACCTCGGCCAGAGATGGAGTCAAACTCGGTTCCCACAAAGACGGCTACATGCGCTTTCGGCACCGTCGTCACTTGGGCCTTGTCACGGATTTGCTGCATTCCCAGCCAGCCATGCGAGGCGGGGCCATGGTTGGCCATGTGGTAGAGCAGCGTGAGTGAGTGAGTCTTACCGCCACCGAAGTTGGTGGCGAGATTGAAGACCGGCGAGGTGTGACTTGTTTCGCCGGACATCCTCCGCACCACTTGTGAGGCGAGATCGAGAAGGTTGGCAGCCAGGAAGGTCTTGGCAAAGAACTGCTCAGGGTCCGTGTAGTCGGCGCGGCCTGTGCCATCGCGCACACGATCCAGATGCACAGCGAACTCAGAAGCGTCTTGAGATTTGCCCTCGCGCAAGTCTTCGCGGGGTTTGACGACATCATACCAGGGTTTCAGTTTCATAGGAGTAGTTCAGAAAGATTCAAAGCGGCCCGTGTGGGTGTTTAGCTCCCACCACTTGAAAAAGCCAAAGGGAAACGTGTCGGCCTCATTGCGAGAGCCGACCACGACAAAGGTTCTACCATCGAGATTCAGCCGACCTTGGAGGCCCATCGCATCGGTCACTTCAGTGCGGAGATGTTGAATCAGGGCAGGTGCAGCACTGGCATCCTTTCGGTAACAAAACACGATCCGAAGTTCAGCCCGCACGCACAGCACCTTCCAGAGTGAGTAAGCGATCTTGTCTTCATCCTGGCTGTTCTCTAGTTCCATCACCGCAGTGGGAAACAACCACCGTT
This sequence comes from Verrucomicrobiaceae bacterium, assembly GCA_947477755.1. Classification (GTDB taxonomy): domain Bacteria; phylum Verrucomicrobiota; class Verrucomicrobiia; order Verrucomicrobiales; family Verrucomicrobiaceae; genus Prosthecobacter. The sequence goes on from CANJVS010000015.1 coordinate 4,955, forward strand.
TGTCGCCTGCCGAGAATGCCATCACATCTAGCGCCAGATATTCGCTGCGGGAGACGGGTAGCAGTTCACATTCGTATGCCCTAGCTGACGCCCTCCATCCTGTTGCGCGGCACGCCGTGGTAACACAAGCTGTTAGCGAAGTCGTCCACTCTCTGAGACGGCCCGCAACACTGGCCGCTTTGAGTGCATCGCAGAAGTCGCCGCTTTGGGCGGTGTTCATCAGGTTATGTCTAAACCCTTCTGCCGTGTCCATAGTCACAGTTAAATTTGGCCGAGGTCGTAGCGATCAAGAATATCTAAAATCTGGATGGCCGAAAGGTTAGTAGCAGTTCTCGCGGCTTGAATGCGCCGCCTGGAATCGGCAACGTGTCGCTTGGAGAACTGGTCATCGTCCGGCTCGATTTGCCCAAGCTCCATGAGGCAACCCAGTCGAATTCGCACCCAGGATGAACCAGCTTCATTGCGATGTCTCACCAAGCTCTGGCCGTCTGGATCGTTCTCGTCTGGTCGGACAATCCCCTCGATTCTCTCATGCCCTTTCTTGCTCAGCGGAATGGGGGGACGCCCATCGCGCACGGGGTGATGGAGTTCGAGCTTGTCCGCCTCAAAGGCATCAGGGCAGATAGGACACCCACATGCTGCCGCGCGAATTTCGGCTCTTACCCTGCCGGAAAATACAAACCGATCCATCGCCAGTTTCTCGGCGGTAGTCCACTGGCTCAACGCTTGGAGCACGAGGCAGAAGGTTCTCACTTCTGGCGTGAGTGCCGACCCCAGACATTCCGGCAATGGATTGCGCTTCAGAAAGACTGCGACAGCGAGGTCGTCTGTGCTCATTCGATTGGCTTCTTCAAGTAACAACCCTCCCACTCTGTCCAAGAGCGAGGCGAACGTGCTCTTGGGTAGCTTCTGGTTCAAAAGCGAAACGTCTGTCGTCGCCAGCTTGGCATAGTGATCGAGATAGTCAGCAAGCGCTATGCGCCTAGCGTCGCCTTCGAGTTTGGGGGACGAGGGCCGCTTATAGATTGGGGGACTGGCAGTTACTGCGGTGCTCATAGTCCCAGTCCCTTCTTCCTTGCTAGCACGCCATCCACCCAGCGCTTCTCATCGCACTTCGGCGGGTACAGCGCGGAAAGAGCATTGGCGAGACGCCAGAAGCGGGCGTCTTTGCCTGCGCCGTCGTCCACCAGGAAGCGTTTCAGTGCCTCGCTGCGGCTGGCGGCAAAGAGGATCATGCTCTGGTGAATGCGGTCCAGTGTGGTGTCGCCAATCTTGGAGACAGTCTTCTCCATCCAGACTTTCTCAGAGACACCTTCCTGCGCCAGTTCGGCAAAGAGATCGGGCTGAATGTCCTGCTTCTTCTTGCGCTTGGCGGCCACTGGCTCCTCAGCTTGGTCCTTGCCGAAGAGATACGCGGTGCGTTCCGACACGGGTAGGAGTCGGGCGGTTTCGCCGGAGACTTCGACCATGTTCTTCAAGTCATCCAAGTGAGCGCCCAGACCTTGGGCGATCTTCCGGGCAGCATCGTATTCGAGGCTGAAGCCGCCTTTCTTCTTTGCCTTCTTGCCGGAGTCATCCTCTTCCTCCTCAGGATCGTCTTCGGATTCTCCATTATCGGCTTTCGAGTCCTTGGCTGGTCCCCCCAGCGTCCACAGCCACATGGCCGTGAGACGTGCATCCGGCTCGAAGCCTTCGGTGTCTGCGCCTGCAAAGATGACCGACAGTGCTTCTTTAGAGACGGCGGCCCACACGTGCTCCAAGTATTCCTTCAGTGTCACAGCATCGCCACTCGACTTCTCCACCCGTGAATAGCGGGAGAAAACTTCCAAGGCTGGACCGAGACAGGCGAAGATGGCGTCCGCACCCACAACACCTTCCTCGGCCAGACGCGGCATCCATTCGTGGATGCGGCGCGGCAATTCCTGCAATACATCGCGCCAATCGCCGATTTCGTCCATGCGCATCGAGCCGTCGGGATTCTCGCGTGGACGGCATACAAGATGGACCGAGGATGCGAGGACAGAACGACCCACAGAAATTAGCCGGGTCGCCAACTCAGTGTCGATAGGCCATGAACCGGTAATTATCCAACCTGCCTCAATCATGGCCTGAAGCTGAGACTCCCAGCCGGTCGTTGAAGTGTGTGCAAATACGACGATTCCCAAACCATCGGGGGCGACAACCCTCCGGCCTTCACTCATCGCCCGCCGCATATGAGACTCGTAGTGAGCGTTGTTCTTGCCGTCAGGGGCGAATTGGTGCCCTGGCGACTGAACAATGATTTCTTCATCCTTGGGCGTTTCGCTTTTGGAAAAGAGGTCCGGATGGACGGTCCCAACTGCCCGGCGCAACCATACGTAGAAAAAGTCGGAGATGTCGGCGTATTGAACCGAGTAGTAGTAAGGTGGGTCTGTAATCATCGCCGAAGCGGAATCAGTTGGCAGCGGGTGAGAACAAGCTGATGCCTGCGTGCTCTGGCCTGGTGTTGTGACCGCGCGCTGTCCTTCCAAGAACTTGGCCATATTTCCGACAGTCGTGGTGAAATCGCCTGCCGCCTGCGAGAAGGCGCATGTCTCTGCGAAGTCCCACATCATCGGTATAGCTTGCTTGGTAAAAAGATGCCGCACTTGCGTTTTGGATGTCTCCCACATGCAAAATGCATTGCAGATGTCTGACAGTCTGCTGACACCCAATCCTAAGACGGTCTTAACGGCGTTCGCCAGCCCTTCATCTGAGTTCGACACCCTCTCTGGTGAGAATTCGCGAACGAGTTTCGCCAGAGTTCCAAGCACGAGTGACTGACGCGGGGTGTAATAATCCTCCCATGTCGTCATGCCATAAATTGGGCCTCGGTTGACGAAGGAATGATATGCTTCAGTGGATTCGTTTGGGACGAAACCCAACGGAAATTTCTCTTCCCGTTTGCGGCGCTCAAGATGTTCCTCTGCCGCCTTTGCCACTGAAATATCGTGATCGGTAGCAAGGCGATACTGCCGCCCCTCTCCGTCATCGCTTGTCGTCACCAAACCAATCAAACGCGCTTGTTTTGTGCCGCCGTGGCGTAGCTTTAGCTGCTCACGAATCCGCGCGACTGGTGTCGTGTAGCCACAGCACGGACACGTCGCCGAACCGCGCTTCACTGTGCCATCGAATTTCGGGTTAGCGATTTGCTCGCTTTGGTCGGCTTGATTAACCCAACCATCACGCTGCTTCACTACAATTTGGAAATCCACGCGCTTAGCCTTATTGTTTGGCACGAGGCGCAGGCCCACGGAGCGATTGGTTTTCTTAGCGAGCCAGAGAGAGCGAATGAGTGGCACCTCCGCACCGCACCCTGGGCCTTCACATTGAATCGTCCGCGCCCATAGATAGGCAATGGGCGTCGCCCCGTTCGTGTCTTTGGGATAGAACTCAGCCAGTTCCTTCTCGGCTTCTCCCTTGATCCACGAACCCCATTTGCGGACTTCATCGGCGAGGCGCTGGCCGTATTTGGGGATGTATTCAAGGACGACCTTGTTTAGCAGCACCGGCACGGGATTGAGGTCGCTGGCAAACGCATCCGCGCCCACTCGTAAAGCTTCGAGTGGAATGGAGCCACCGCCTGCAAACGGGTCCACAACGAGAGGGCGAGTTCCCGGCGCGCCGCCCAGCGCTTCATGGGCAGACTGGGTGAGTGCTCGACTGGTATCGAGGTATTCGCAGACAGTGGAACTATCCCAATTGGCGAAGTCGGCGATGAAATCGAGGAGCGCGTGGCGCAGCTCGGCCAGATCATCAAAGGCTGTCAGGTTAGTCCGTGCTGGGGCAAAACGTTTCCTGCTTTCCTCACTCAGCAAGGACTGCCGTTCATGGGTGGTCCAGGCGCGCATCTCTTTCTGCGCTGCCGCTATGAAGGCAGGCGGGCAGAGTGGATCAGCCGGGTCCGGCCACAAGGAAGCGCAAATGACTGCGCGACACGCCGCCAAAGGACGCCGCGCCCACCAGATGTGCAGCGTCGAGATATGCCCATACCGGATGGATTTCTCCCGCCGAGCATGAGCCGAGATGCGGCGAATGGGGAGATCAACTTCGATGAGGCGTTTTGGGTAGGTGGTCATTCGGGCGGTTCTTCGCGGAGGAGAAAGGTTTCGTGGGAGTCTGCGGGCAGTGTCATGGCAGACCGGGCGGCGGTGAGCACTTCGGTCAGATTCGGGTGCCCGGCCCGGCTGCGCTTGATGCTGCGGGCTCCCATGGAGAGGAACCAGGGATTCCCGGCGGCGGAGGGGGCGGGCTCGGCATACTCGACACAGAAAAGAGGCTCGCCGAGCTTCAAGGCGGTCTTTCCAGCCTCAAAGGTGCCGCCTTCCAGGCCGGACTCGATGACAATCAGCGCCTGGGAGAGTCCACAAATGGTGCGGTTGCGGGTCATGGCATTGTGAGCCTTCCAGGCAAGCGATGGAGGAAACTCGGAGACCACGAGGTGGAGGCCCGTGGAACCGCTGGTGAGGTAAGGACGCAAGACCTGTTTCACCCGGAAGTGCAGGATGCCCTCCGCAAGAACCAGGGTGGTGCTGCCGCCAGCGGCGAGCGCCGCCTCGTGTGCGGCAAGGTCCACCCCCCCAGCATAGCCGCTGACCACATTTACCCCGGCACCGGCCAGGAGGGAGGCGCACTCCTGGGTGACGGCTAGGCCTTTCGGTGACGCCTTGCGTGAGCCGCAAAATCCGACGGCTGGCTGGTCGCAAAGGTCGAGGTTTCCCAAGGCATAAAGCAGCGGGGGGGCGCTGCTGCCGAGCAGAGATACCAGCCGACGGGGATAGGGCTCTGCCGGTGAAACCAGGATGCGGATGCTCATGGCGGCCAGCCTTTCCATGAGTTCGTCCATGGACTCCTCCTGCTGACGGAGGGCCAGGAGTGCTGCTGGCTTGAGGCCAAAGCGGCTTTGCAGCACGGCATCCGTCTGATCCAGCCAATCCTGCGGTGAGAGTCCGCTATCCTCCACCTGCGCCAGCAAGGCACGCAGAGCGGCAGGCCCGATGCCAGGACAATGCTGGAGCCGGACGGCAAGACGCTCGATGGGGGAGTAGAAGATCATGAGGCGTTGTCAGTATCCCGCCAGGATTTCACACAAGCCAGACCATAAACCGCCCGCGCTCCCTGCTGCCTCAAAAAACGTGCGAGGGACCAGAGTGTGGTGCCGGACTGGTAGAGATCGTCCACGAGCAGGATGGTCTTTCCCTGAACAGACTCACCAAGTGTAAAGGCACCGGCAAGAGTGGAGATCTTTTGTTCGAGGGTGAGATCTTTGAGCTTAGGGACTTCCGCTTTGGAGAGCTGAAGTCCCACCGCACGCGGAAGATTGATGCCGATGGCATTCACCAGATGCGTGGGCAGATGAAAATCCTTCGACGGACGGGGTGGCACGGCGGCGATGATGTCCACACGGGCAAGGGTGGGATGGTAGCGAATGATGTCCGCCATGACTCGCGCAAGCTCGGTAATCGCCGGAATATGACGAAGCTCTTTGGCGTTGTGTTCCAACTGGCCGGCGGGCGTATAAGTGAGAGGCTCCACGCCCTGCTGGAAATTAAAACTCATGGCATAGGCCTCATCCAGTTCGGTCGTGAAATGGGGCTCAAGATGCTCTGAGCGGGTCAGATAAAGCGTTTGCTGCAAGAGTTGAAGAAAGGTGTCCAGCCTCTGCCTGTCGCTTTCGCTGATATGCTTGATGAAGGTGTAGCAGGTGCCTTTTGAAGCCTCGCGCCAGCCGATGTGATCGAGGCCGGGGAAAGCGCGGTCAATGACGCTCGAATAAATGGAACACAGAGGGATTTTCAGGCAGAGATCTTGTCCCGGCGTCTGTGTAAGATTAAAAAACTGAAGCGTGTGGCGTCCCATGGTTGGTTCAAACTTTGTATTCAACAGGGTCTTCCCGAAGCACCACGGGCTGTGTGGGTGAATCAAGGCGCAGCTTGTAATGCTCCACCTTCACGACGGGCTGCCAGTCGAGCTTAGAGGGGTCCTGGAAGATGTTCAGGGACGGCTCGGACGTGGCACAGTGCAGGACCACATAGAGATAGTAGTCTTTGGCGAGTCGCTGAGCGGTGCGGTATTCATTCGAGGTGAGGGCGATCTCGCCAAAGTGGGCGCGGCCTTTGACCTCAATGAAGCGGACATCAATGGCGGTCTTGGGGTCCTCAGGGTGAGCACGGCGGGAGATGAGGTCGAAGCCACGATTGTCTGCCTCGACACTTTCCACGATGCGGCCCTGGGCCTCCTCGTGGGCGATGACGAAGTTCACGGCGATACGCTCGATCTCAGGATCAGCCACCATGGGTGCAATGGCAGGCGCAGCACGATCAGGGTGCGGCATGACCCAAGCCCTGCCGATGTGATGGATGTCCCCAATGGAACACTGACGCTCCTGCTCCAGTTCATGGCGGCGGGATTGCAAGCGATGATCAAGGTCGAGCAGCTTGTCTTCCGAAATCTTGATGCGGCCATCCAAGCCGGACTCAGCCGAACCGGCTTCCTTTTGGGCAATGAGTTCGGCCAAGATGAGGTTCTCCCGGTTCATGATCTCGCCAAGGCTGATCTCAATGTGGCGTGAGATGATAGTAATCTCCCTCTCCCGCTCCTTCTGGCAATCCATCAGCATGGGCTGCAACGCATGGGTGATCATGTAATCCTCCACGGCAGCGCGCTCTGGCAAACCGGGAATCACTGGCGGGCTGGCTGCCGCATCTGGCGCAGTGAGGTCCAAGAAGAGGGTGGGCTGGCGGACGACCATCTGTCCGTCATGCATGGTCTGGATAACAAAGAGGCGTTTGTTCATTGCATTGCCCCGGCCATCGCTCACGGAGGCATTGAAGACATCCAGACGATAGGGTGCGCGGGTCTGGAGATCGTAGAACACAGCTCCATGCTGGATGTCAGTGCGAACCTGCTCTGAGACATCCTCACGCACAGCCTCGAACAAGGGATGACCGGGAGTGACCCACTCCAAGGTGGCGTCCTGCTTGAGCACTTCTTTGTCGAAAATGATGGTGGCGTATTCGCGGCCCAGTTTGCCGAAGCGCGGTTCGTTGCGCTCGCCTATCGGCCAGAGATTGCGCGGCACCCGGCCAATCCGATAACGCTTTTCATGGGGGCGTGTGGACTTGGGTGTAAGCCCGGCCAATGGAGCGGCTTGAACGAAGAAGTCCTCAATGACTTCGGGCACGAGACGACGCTCACGCGCCTCGGCGGACTTGCCAATGATGGCGGAGAGATTGAGTTCACGCTTGGCGAGTCCCTCAAGCGTGGACTCGGTGATGGCGCGGAAGCGGGAGCCGTCCACCTGTTCAATGATGCGAGCCTTGATGATGTCCTCGGTCTGGTTCCGCGCATACATATCGCGGAGCATCTTCTCCAACTGATTGGAGGGGAAGACATCGCCCAGCACGTTGAAGATTTTCCCAGTGCGGCGGGGATCGAGGTCGTCCTGAATGGCTTCGATGCGCTCGAAGAGTTTTTGCAGCACGCGACCTTCGCGAGTATTGGTCGAAACGAAGTTAAAGATGAGGCAGTCCTTTTCCTGACCGTAACGATGGATACGGCCCATGCGCTGCTCCAAGCGGACGGGGTTCCAGGGTATGTCATAGTTGATCATCAGCCAGCAGAACTGGAGGTTGATGCCCTCACCTGCGGCTTCTGTGGCGACTAGAACCTGTGCGGATTCGCGGAACTCGCGCTCGGCATAGATGCGACTGCCTGGCGTATCGCGATCCCCGATTTTCATGCCGCCATGGATCATGGTGAGGGACAAGCCCCACTCGCGGAGTTTGCCCATGGGGCGGCCATCCTTCCCGTCACCCGTGAGGTAATCGAGTGTGTCTTTGTGCTCACTGAAGATGAGCAGCTTCATCTTTGGATCACTGAAAAGGCCCTGTTCCTTCAGGAGACCGCGCAAGGCTGTGAGCTTGGTTTCGATTTCTTTAGCTTCGAGTTCCTTGGCATGGGAGACGAGCTTGCCCAGCTCGGCGATCTCTTCGCGCAAGGCGACGGGGTCAACCGAGGCGACCACATCCTCAAGCTGAGAGATGATCTCCTGCTGCTCTTCGTCGGTGAGGTCTTCAAAGTCTTCAGGATAGCGCTTTGCCATCTGCTCCTGCCGGTAGCCTTCTGGATCGGCGAGAATCTTTTCACGCTTATCCCGCATACGTTCCAAGCTGCGGCGCACCGCATACATGCTGGAAGCAAAACGGCGCTGGAGCATGGCCATTGTGAACGCAAGAGCACGGCCACGAGCTGAGTCATCCGCCGCAGCCTTGATGGACTGGTCTTCCACGTAGCGAGTCAGGCGGTCGTAGAACTCCAGTTCCTCCTCCGAAATCTGGAACTCGGTGGTGGTGACATGCCTCTTAGTGAAAAGAGCTTTGACCTCACCTGTCTCGGGATCTGGGAATGTGACGAGAGCTTCTTTGACACGGCGAAGGTAGAAGGGCGCTTCCCGCTCTTCCATTGCACGCTCCAAGCTCTTCACGTCGCCATACACATCACGGTCGAGGAGTTGAAGAAAAAGGCTGAAGTTCTCGGGATCGCCTTTGTGCGGTGTGGCGGTCATCAGGAGGAAATGATCCGTCATGCGTGAGAGCGCTTCGCCGAGCTGATAGGCCAGGGTCTTCTTCTCGCTACTATAGGCGCTCATCTTGTGCGCCTCATCGACAATGACCAAGTCCCACTGGCTGCGAAGGAGGCTGTCCTTGGCATCATCTACCCGCGAGACCCATGAGACAGAGGTGATGAGCTGGTTTTTATCCTGCCAGGGATTCGAGCCGTAGTTGGCTCGGAGAACATCACTGCGCACGACTTCGAAGTTCTCGCGGAACTTGTCCTTCAGTTCCCGCTGCCATTGGAACGTAAGGTTGGCTGGTGTGATGATCAGGACCCGCTTGATGAGTCCTCGAATCTTCAACTCCTTGATCAGAAGCCCCGCCATGATCGTCTTGCCCGCGCCTGGATCATCCGCCAACAAGAAGCGGATGCGCGGAAGCTTCATGAAATACTCGTAAACTGCTTCCAACTGATGCGGCAGTGGGTCCACACGAGCAATCGAGAGCGAAAAATACGGATCGTATTCATAGGCGAGGCCGAGGCGCAGCGCCTCGATCCCAAGGCGAAATTTACGGGCATTGCCGTCAAATGGCTCGGTCTCAGGCGATGAATCGAGCAGCCCTATTTGCTCCGGTGTCAGGATGCGGTCATAGACCTGATTGGTATTCAGGCCCCTCCCAATGATCTGCATCCCCGCACCGCGATTAGTCACCACAAGCACCTGCACAGGCTCGGGAAAGACCGGGCCGCGAAGGATGGTGTTTGGCTGGAGGGAGGGAACGGTCACTTTAACAGTCAAATTAAATTCGATCCATTTGAACTCCTGCTAACGCTGTTGGCAACAGGGTAAGATGTATCGCCGCACAATATCACCGATGACGCGGATTTTTTGGTTTGAGTGGCACGAACTTGAAGCGGGGAACATGTGTGTGCTCCTCCGTGTTTTCCTCAAAGGGTAATCCATCGTTTACTGGAATCCAATCCTTCAGTTGATCCACAAAGCGCTGGAACGCTTTGCGATAGGCACCACGCGCCTTCTCAGGGAAGACTGCGTTGTTCCATACGGGAGGAGCAGCCGAGAGAATGCGCATTAGGATTTCGGCGCTCTTTCCGTTCCTTGCTCCTCCTCCAACGAGTTGAATGTCACCATGCCTTTTACCGATGGTCACAACCATCCTGTTTGAATCCATGTCGAACGCGATTTTGACATTTTCCCAGCGGTCCTCATTGCGGACATTTATGATAGGCAGTCTGCCTGCGACCATCTTCGCTTTTCGCTTCTTGTCCGACAGAGCCACGTTGATAAGGTGATCGTGGCCTGACTGCGATGCAAGGTCACGATAATTGACTCCAAGCGGAAGCAAACCAGTCCATCGAGTCGCAGGCACCAAAAGGATCGAGTTCTCTGGCTTCACGTGGGCGAGCACGCCCTTATCCTGCCGAGGATCAATAGAAGGCACGAACAGAAAAACAGGGGTGACAATCGCGCCGGGTTTTTGAACAAACCCAAGGTCGAACAGTGGCCCCTTACTATGCTTGAATCGAGGCGTAAAGTCGTTTGTCGGCGCTAATGCCTGGGCAATTGCGTGGAGATTGAGGCCGTAGAACCGAAGCTCAAGGTGGTCCACGCGAATGGGTTTTCGATGAGCAGGGAAGTGCTGTGACTCGAGGAACGCGGTTCCATCCGCATTCTGGTGCACAACAAGGTACTCACTTAAATCGTCAGGGTCCGGCACCTCCCTGGCGACTCCCCCTACAGGGCTCAGATACGGAGACAATTCGCCCCATGGAACACCACTTTGCGTCTGCCACTCAAACCGGCTGGTCTTTCGGCTGCCGATGCGGTCAACGGCTTTCCATAGATTCGGATTCATTATGCTCGGTAATCATGAAGCCTGTTTCACTCAGCCATTCCTCGATGGCTGGGTCGTCGATGTCGCCTCTCACAACGGCTTTACCTTGGTTGATCGTGACGTAGAATTCATTTCTCCTGTTCTCCAACAGGAATGCGAAGCGGGCAGACTTTGGCGTCCCATAGTCTACCAACGGTGTCGCAAGAGAGTCAAAAGCTTCATGGAGGTGCCGTCCGGATAGACGCACGTTGGCACCGCTCAGATTCACGTTCAGCTCTGTCACACGCACCCCGCGAACATGCACAGTGAGGTGGTCTAAGACCGGCAGCCCAACTTTCATCAGCGGTTCCAGTGTGTAATGAGGTGAGCGTGTCAGTTTGCAGCCCTTCTCGTGAAGCACGGATGCGAAAGCACTGGAATACATGTTCTGCTGCCAGGTAGCGCGACCACTAATCCTCCACTCATTTCGGCTCGGATCATAAAAAGCGAGATCAATACACTCAGGTCGAAACACAATCGGTTCGCCGTCACCGTTGTCACGGATCGCCTCCGCTTTGTGTATAGGGTCACCATGCCGGATGACAAGTGCATGGCCCGACTTGGGACGGTCGTAGGCGGTAATGTGACATGACGGACCTCGGAGTTGTGCTTCGAGAAAGGGACGCAGGGCTGTTTGTAGGTGCTCAGTGTTCTTGGCATCAAAGGCACCCTTCTTCAATTTCGTGCTGGGTTTGTAAACCATCAGTGAGCGATCAAGCTCGAGCGCTGCTCTGTTGGCGATTCGCTCAAGGGCAGGGCGGTCATGCAACCAGGTAAGAATGACCACATCTTCTGGACTGTGGTCTTTGTCCAAAAGGCGAGGGCTGCGTTTGTGATCCAACTCTATTAGTTCCTCGATGATTTCATGTGAACTGACAGCTTCACATACCTCAAGCGCCTCAATAAGTTCACCCGGAAAGTCACTCTCAGGGGTCGCCAAGATGATGCCAAGGCAATCACAGTCGATGTCGGGATCATCGAGTTTAAGCCCTCTCTTTTCGAGATGGCGCTTGTGCGGGTAGAGGAATTGTCGAAGCACTTCAGGCTGAATGCGTTTCAACAGAGACGGGCGTTTGAAGCGGCGGATTCGGAATGAGGTCATGTCGGATTGATGCTGCTGGAGCTAATTCTGTTAACGTCAGAGGTAAAATTAGAGGAGTTCGGGCTGCGTCTGCATATGCAGAAATGGAAAAGCACCACTTCTAGCCGTTTTTCACTGTATTCGCCATCCTATTGGGACATGTCGCAGCATCAAAACTGGGGTGCTGAGAAAAAGTTTAGATTTTTTATCGCTGATATTCAACGCTTTAAATGCTTTTGACCGGGTCTAGTGCGACATGTCGCCAGCGCTGGTAAATGCGCTACCCACAACCAACCACCCCATCTCACCCCGAGATTATCGACGAAGCCGAGCTAGGGCGTCGCCTGAAAACTACCCCTGACTCCATACGCTGGATGCGTCGTGCGGGCAGGATCAGTTTCATCAAAATCGCCGGCAATCGCAAGGTTCGATTCGTCTGGCCGGATGTGCTGGAAGAACTCCGATCTCACGAAATCAAGGCAGAGCCGCTCGACGAACGCGCAAGGCAACTCGCCGACATTGCCACAAGTGGTGATGAGAACAACGCCGAGGTGGCGGCGGCTGACCTGAATCGGGAATTCCCGAAGCATGACTTGCCCCTCCTCTGAGCCGCATTTGACACCTCACAGATCACACACCCCAACCCATGCAACCCGAACCCCATCAACACTACCCGCAACTTGCGGATATACCGCCAATCACGCGTCTGCGCTCCGGCAAACCAAGGATGCCGCAACCAGGCTTCTTCATCGCCGGGATCATCCTCGGCTGGCTCCTCCACTCCGCATTCCAGCATCTCACCCAAATCCAAACCGCCATCGCATGAAAAACACCCTCCAATCCATGATCCGTCGCGGGCGCGTCACCCGTCCTCAAAAATCTGCCATTTATGGCCCCGAGGGCGTTGGCAAAACGACGCTCGCATCGCAAGCCCCTAATCCCGTGTTCCTCGACACTGAGGGCGGCACCGACCATCTCGATGTGGCCCGTCTCACCGCTGAAAAGTGGGAGGACATCCTCGCCATCATTAACCAGCTCGCCACTGAGCCGCATGAGTTTCGAACACTCGTGATCGACACCATCGACTGGCTGGAAAAACGCCTCGCAGAGTTCGTCTGCCGCCGCGCCAGCAAGGAGAGCATCGAGGACTTCGGCTACGGCAAAGGCCACGTCATCGTGGCGGAAGAGATGGCCAAATTCCTGGCCAGCCTCGACGTGCTGCTGAAACGCGGGATGCACATCATCCTTCTGGCCCACTCGACGGTGAAGAAGTTTGAGATGCCCGATGCCGCCGGCAGTTACGACCGCTTTGAACTCAAACTCAGCAAGCAGGTGGCCCCTCTCATCAAGGAATGGGC
>CANJVS010000016.1 GCA_947477755.1 Verrucomicrobiaceae bacterium
ACGATCTGCCACCTGCGGGAGTGAAGATCGCGCGCAATCGTTACTTCGAGCACATTCAAAAACAAGGGCAGTGGAAGCGGGGCATCCAAGCCTATCTCGCCTCCATTCATTTTGCCGACGCCATGCTCGGACGCGTGCTCGACGCGCTCGAAAAAAGTCCGCAACGCGACAACACCATCGTCGTCTTGTGGAGCGATCACGGCTGGCATCTCGGCGAAAAGGAGCACTGGCAGAAGTTCACCGGCTGGCGCATTTGCGATCGCGTGCCGCTGATGGTGAGTGTTCCCAAGGGCGTCAGCGCTTTGCCGGAAGGCACACATGCAGGTTCCGTGTGTGACCGCGTCGTGAGCCTCGTCGATCTGTTCCGCACGCTCACTGAACTTTGCGGATTGCCAGACAAACCCGGCACGATGGGCCAGAGTCTGGTTCCCTTGCTGCGCGAGCCGTCAAAGCCCTGGCCGGACGCCGCGATCACTCATCTCGATCAGCCCGAAAGTTACGCCATCAGTTCGGAACGCTGGCGCTACATTCACTACCAGGGCGGCGACGAAGAGCTCTATGACATCGAGAGCGATCCGCATGAATGGACCAATCTCGCGCCCAAAGCCGGGCACGCTGCCAAGCTCGTCGAAATGAGGGCGCTCGCGCCAAAGGAACTGACCTTGCCGAAGGAAACCAAGCCCTCTGTTAAGAACTGACAGCCAGCACCACCGCCATGAAAGCCATCACCCTTTTCATCGTCACCTGCTGGCTGTTTCCATTTCTGTCTCCTGCTGCGGAAGCCAGCAGCAAGACCGCAACAGGCGTCAGCAGTTCCATGCCTAACATCCTGTTCATTCTCGCTGATGACCTCGGATACGGCGATGTACGTTGCTACAATGACCAATCGAAGGTACCCACGCCAAACATCGACCGCCTCGCGAGCGGAGGGATGCGGTTCACGGATGCGCATTCACCATCCACCGTCTGCACACCCAGCCGCTACAGTCTGCTGACGGGAAAGATGGCCTTTCGCATCAACTATCGCAGCGTCTTCGAAGGCGCGGGCGGACCGTGCCTCATCAGGGAGGATCAACTGACTTTACCGCAGATGCTCCGGAATCAAGGCTACGCCACCGCGATGACTGGCAAGTGGCATGTCGGTCTGAGTTTCTTCGACAAAAACGGGCAGCGCATCACCAGGGGCGGCATCGAGGGCGTGAAACTGATCGACTACTCGCGCGCCATTCCGGATTCGCCGATTCATCGCGGTTTCGATCGGTTCTTCGGCACCGCTTGCTGTCCCGGCACCGACTACCTCTATGCCTTCATCGACGGTGATCGCATTCCGGTGCCGCCCGCCGGGGTGCTGGACAAAACAAAACTGCCCAAGCATCCCTATGCGTTCGACAATCGCGTCGGCATGATTGCGCCGGATTATGATCTCGAAGAAGTGGACATGGTCTTCCTGAAAAAGAGCCGTGAGTTTCTTGAACAGCACGCGAAGAGCCATCCGGAGAAACCGTTCTTCCTGCTGCACTCCACGCACGCCGTGCATCTGCCCTCATTTGCAGCGAAGCCGTTTCAAGGCAGCACGAAGGCCGGTCCGCACGGCGATTTCATTCATGAATTTGACTCGATCGTCGGTGATCTCATCAAAACGCTCGAGAAGCTCGGCATGGCGGACAACACGGTGATCATGCTTTCCAGCGACAACGGACCGGAGACCACCAGCGTCGTTCACATGCGAACCGACCATCACCATGACGGCGCACGGCCGTGGCGTGGAGTGAAACGCGATCAATGGGAGGGCGGACACCGCGTGCCCCTCATCGTCCGCTGGCCTGGTCATATCACGGCGGGCGTGTCTCATGCCACGGTCTGCCTCACCGATGTCATCGCGACTTGTGCGGCGATCACCGGAGCCCAACTCCCCGCAAATGCTGCCGAGGACAGCTTCAGTTTTCTGCCTGCCCTCACTGGCAAACCCGATGGCAGTCCGCGGCGCGACTACACACTTCATCAAACCATTAGCCTTGCCCTCGCCATCCGCAGAGGGCCCTGGAAATACCTCGATCATCGCGGCTCAGGCGGGAACAACTATGACAGAGGCGAACTCAAACCCTTCGCCCATCCTGATTCCGCACCCGAAGCTCCAGGCCAGCTTTACAATCTCAAAACCGATCCGGGCGAGACAACGAATCTCTATTTCAAGCACCCGGAGATGGTGAAAGAACTCAAGGCTCTGCTTGATGCCAGCAAGGCATCAGGCCGCACTGCGCCACGCGATCCATGATTCTCATTGCCCTACTGCATGAAGATGAACTTATCCCACCAACGTCCACCTCCCACAGATTCAGATAGACCCCAGATGTAAATAACAACCAAACGACAATCTGCGGCCTTTCTGAATCTGTGGGAATCTCTAACTCGGAGTCACCCCGAAGCCGGTTAGCGCTTACAAGTAGCTCTGCGTCAGTGATGGCAGGAACCTCATGACTCACTCCAGCACGTCGGCGCAGTGATCACCCTGAAATCCATCAGGCAAGCCGCACCAAGCAAGACCATCGTGCGCTTGCAGCGCGTGGTTTCTAGGTGAGGTCGCCCACAACGAGGTCTTCAAGATCGAAGTCGTCCCACGCCATCAGCAGGAAATGGGACGACTGGCAAGGCGGGGTTCAGCAGCTCGATCACTCAGGCAGGTCTGGCGCTCAATGAGTATGAAATGATCAAACAACTGTTGCTCTTATCTTTTACCCCATATTGGTTCACAGCCAGTTTGGCATTGGTTTGGTGACCGGAAATGAAGACCTGCTGCCGATGAATTAACATCCTGTAGGTTGTGATTTTTGAGGCACTGAACACGAACAATTCATCCCATGAATCCACAATCAGTCACCATGAGCACAGCAGCGGCAATCACCCGTCGCAACTTCCTCCGCATCTCGGCTCTCACTCCGCTTGCAGCTGCCACATCATCGAAGGCATTCGCACCCATCCAACGCACGGGAGGCCCGTTTTTCACGCCAACGCTGAACGCGTATTCGTTTCTCGAACAGCTCAACGCGAACCTCGCGGATCCCACGAAAGGCATTGATCTCTTTGGAGTGGTGGACTTCTGCGTGAAGAACAACATCCTTGCCGTCGATCTCACCGGTTACTTTTTTCCCGGCTATCCAAAGGCACCGGCGGACAGCTATTTGAACCGCATCAAGCGCTACACGCATGATCGCGGCATCACCATCAGCGGCACGGGCGTGAAGAATGATTTCACCACGGCGGACAAGGCCGTGCGTGCTGAGGGCGTGACGCTGACGAAGCTGTGGATCGAGGTCGCCGCGCGGCTCGGTGCGCCGGTGGTCCGCGTGTTTGCCGGGCCGCAGCAGAAGAATCCGAAGGACTGGCAGGGTGCCGCCGGTGGTGCCTCGCGCGACGAGGTGGAGAAGTGGATGGCCGATTCGTTGCGCGAGTGTGCGGAGCATGGCGGGAAGTTCGGCGTCATCGTCGCTGTGCAGAACCATGGCGACTTCATCAGCACCGGGCCGGAGCACATCAGCCTGCTCAAGCGAATCGATCACGAATGGTGCGGGGCGCTCGTGGACACCGGCAAATACTTCACCGACGACCCGTATGCAGACATCGCTGTGATGGTGCCGCACGCGGTGAACTGGCAGGTCAAGGAAACGCTTGGCAGCAGCCTGAAAACTCCGCGCACTGATTTCAAGACGCTCGCTAAAATCATCCATGACGGCGGCTACCGAGGGTTTGTGCCGATTGAAACACTCGCCATGGGGCGCAAGGACTACAATCCCGCAGCCGAGGTCGAGATGGTGCTCAAAGGAATGCGTGAGGCTATCGCGGCCCTGGACTGATCTTCTTCCGCGACTTTGAACATTCGTATTCAGACTTGGAAATACTGCGTTCGTTTCCTCAACACGTGGCAGTGATGCGGCGATGGAATCCGCACGGATTCTTAATGCCCTAATCAATAAGGCAAATGTCCTGAAAATGCCCACGGATCAAAATTCCATGAATCAAACCGGAGAAGGCAGCGTTACAGCCGCGACAGTGCTCTCCCCTGCCCTGTCACCCGGCGGCCGGCACTGCAATCCTTCGTAGGCCCGCAGAATCCTCATCCGCCTAACCAAATCTCTCTTTTCAACCTCATGAAATCCATTCTTGCCTCCCTGATCGCCTGGGTTCTCGCCTCCGCCGTTCATGCTGCTGAGGCCAGGCCCAATGTCGTGCTCATCCTCATTGATGATTTCGGCTACGAATGCGTCACCGCGAACGGTGGTGAGAGTTACAAGACACCGGTGATGGATCAGCTTGCCGCCACAGGCGTGCGCTTGGATCAGGTGCATGTGCAACCGCTTTGCACACCGACACGCGCGGCGCTGATGACGGGCATCATCAACAAGCGCAACTACACACACTTCGGCCACCTGGATCCATCGCAAAAAACCTTTGGCAATCTGCTAAAGGGTGCGGGTTACGCGACATGCATCACCGGCAAATGGCAGCTCAGCAATGGCCTTGAAGGCCCCGCTCACTTTGGCTTTGACGAGTATTGCCTCTGGCAGCTTGTGCGCAGGCCGGGGCGCTATAAAAACCCGGGCCTCGAGATCAATGGCAAAGAACTCGACTACTCCAAGGATGAGTACGGCCCGGATCTCGTGAGCGATTACGCACTCGATTTCATCCAGAGGCAGAAGGACAAACCCTTCTTCCTTTATTACCCGATGATGCTCACCCACTCGCCGTATGATCCGACTCCCGACAGCCCCGACTACCTCGGGAGGAAATCCGCCGGAGGCAAGAAAGAGCAAAGTCACTTCCCTGACATGGTGGCCTATGGGGACAAGCTGATCGGCAAACTGATCGCCAAACTCGAGGAATTGAAACTGCGGGACAACACCATGGTGCTCATTCTCGGCGACAACGGCACAGGCCATGGCACGCCATCGCGCTTCAAGGGGCGTGACGTGCTCGGCGGCAAAAGCACAAGCACGATGTGGGGCACGCATGTTCCAGGCATCGGCAGTTGGCCGGGTCACTTCGCCACTGGCAAGGTGTGTGGCGACATGATCGATGTCACCGACTTCATGCCGACAGTATGTGAGGCGGCAGGCGTCACGGTGCCAGGAGATTTGAAGATCGATGGCCGCAGTTTTCTGCCACAACTTCGCGGTGAGAAAGGCAACCCGCGTGATGGTCTCTACCTTTGGTACAACCCCAGCGGTGGTCCAAAGGCGAAGTTTGAGTTTGCGCACGATGCCGACTACAAGCTCTACGCCGACGGGAAATTCTTCCACACCGCCAAGGATGATCTTGAGAAATCTTCGCTCGCGGATGAGGCGCTTGATGCTGCTGCCAAGGCCGCAAAGTCAAAGCTCCAGGCCTTGCTCAAACAGAACGCAGGTTCACGTGATGACTACTTTGTGAAACAGGGCAGCGATTTCAAAGGAGAGACAGCAGATGCCCCTAAAGGCGAAAAAGCCACCCAACCAACCACCAGGAAAAAGATGAAAGCCGGCACCCGTGAAGCGGACCCGCACAGCGCGCGCTTTGCCGAGCGCGATGCCAATCACGATAACAAAATCGACTGGGAGGAGTTTCTCTCATCCGCTTCCGCAAAATCAGGAGCCAAGGAGAGGTTCACGAAGTTTGACGCCAACAAGGACGGCTTCGTTACACCTGACGAATTCAACAAAGGAGTCGCGAAGTAGCCATTCACGGTGGCCAACCCGGCGCAGTCTTAGTCACGTTGGAGTGAGACTCATCATTCCATTACCAAACGATTACTTTGCCGGTCCAAAAACACCATCGAGCCTCAAATACAATGGGCAGGCCGCTGGAATGGTCAGGTCGCGTTTGAGGAGTTGGAAAAACTCAATGAGGCGGTCGGTTTTGGCTTTGAGAATCTTGTCGGTTTTGAGTTTTTCGAGGAAGGGTTGATCACCACGGCCCTCGTCGGCGAGGTGGGCGGTCATCATGCGGCCGTAGAGGGTGGCGCGGTCGTCGGTGGCGATGTTCATGCCGTAGGGTTCGGCAAATCCCTGCCACTTCGTGTTGTCTTTGTAGAAACGCAGTTGGCTGGGGCTGTTTAGAGCTCCAGGGCTGCCGATTTTGTAGTGGAATCCCTCCTGGTTGAGGCTGTCCCAATTGGAGCCGTAAATGGGGCCGCCTTCTTTGGAAAACGCTCGGTCCATCAGGTGCAGGACTTCGTGGTGAATGGTGCGGCGGAGGAAATCCATGGATTTAACGACCGCTGGATCAAAGCTGCGTAATCCATAGGCAAACGAGACTTGGGGTAGCCAGCTCATGCCTTGTCCGGCGACACCCGCACCTCGGAAATTGAAGGTGTCCAGCATGTAGATGTTTTTAACGTGAAGCCGACTGGTGATCTGCCCGGGATAGATCTCCAACTGCTCGCGGCACATGCGCATAAACACTTTGAACTCGGTCAGCTTCTTGTCGGTGAAGTAGGAGTATTCGAGTCGCACCTTCACCGGCATCGGTGGTGCGGCAGAGCCGGGTTCCCAGAGCACTTTGAAGCCCCACTGCTTCTCCAGCTTGCTGATGTCACTTTGAATCTCGGAGTCGGCCTTGATCCTGGCATTGCTGTGTGTGTCGGTCAGGTCATTGAGACAAACGACTCGCTGATCCTCCGGCACGACAACAAGAGCAGTCCAAAAAGCCTCGTCGAACTGCGGATCGAGTGACGTCATCCAGCACTTCATGAGATCCATGCGTTGTTTTGTCTTTGGGTCCGTCTTGGCAATATTTGTTAGCTCATTGAACTCCCAGGCGTCCCATAGCGTCTTGTAGAGGCCTTCACGTCCGTTGCTCGACTTGAGGAGACGTTTAGCGGGTTCGGTTTCGAGCTTTGAGTCATCGGACTCCAGTGTTTTCCAGTGCGCCAGATTGATGGGTGAATCTGCGTCCTTCACGTTCGCTAAGATATTGGTGAAAAGCATCTGATGCAGGTAGCCTCGGCCGAGAATTTCTATGGTCGGCGTCATCGTCGTCGGCACGGTCACGAGGATCGAGTCAGTGGCCTTCTCCGCGATGAATGTGGGTGAGTAAGTCAGCGCCTGGCCTTTGACTGTCTTGGAGATGCAGGTGTTTGCGAGGACTAGATTCTTGGGACTATGCTTCTTCACGAAGCCAGCGGGGTAGCGCTTCAGCTCCGCTTCCATCCACGTGAGAATTTGCAGTGCATTGCCGAGATGCTCCGGCTTCAGCGCGCTCACGACATGGTTTTTGGCAAACAAGGCATCATCGACCTGCGCGAGCTTCAAAGAGAGTCCGTAGTCGGTTTGGAAACGCTGCGCCACTGTTATGAACTTTGCGTCTTTGTTAATCGCTTCGACACCAAATGCGGAGGCGGCGAGCATCAGCGCGGAAACAAGGACGAGAGATGTGCAGATGCGAAGCATGAGGAATCAAACGAAGAGAGTCCCTGAATTCGTGCGAAACGTTCCTGCGGTGAAAGCGCGCTGCCATCGAGAACAGAAACCATCGCGCTTTGTATCACCGGTCAGTTCTGCTGAAAGGCAGTGCTCGCGATGATGTCGTGGATCATATCC
Source organism: Verrucomicrobiaceae bacterium (assembly GCA_947477755.1). Taxonomy (GTDB): domain Bacteria; phylum Verrucomicrobiota; class Verrucomicrobiia; order Verrucomicrobiales; family Verrucomicrobiaceae; genus Prosthecobacter. Next base: position 7,572 of record CANJVS010000016.1, read on the forward strand.
CGAAGACCCCGACCTGGAGTGAGCATGTCTTTGACAAAATTGAAAAGACCGTGGCAATGCCCCTCCAGCCTGCGGCTTTTAATCCGCTGCCGCGCAAAAGTTCCAAATAGCGGATTGCCTGTGAGCACAGACCACGCAGACTGAGATGCATGGAAAGCTACGATGTCATCATCCTCACCGACGACCGCTACCAAGCGCCGAACCAGGAGAACTGGTATGTCGCGCAGTTGTTAGGCGAGGAGCGGCTCTTGATCGCCGGGCTGGAGGCGCGCGGGCTGCGCACCAGGCGCGTGGCCTGGTCGAATCCGGACTTTGACTGGAATCAAAGCCGCGCGGCCGTGTTTCGCTCGACGTGGGATTACTTCAAGCGGTTCGCTGAGTTTTCCGCATGGATGGATCGCGTGGAAAAGTCGACGCAGCTTTTCAACGCGCCGGAGCTTGCGCGCTGGAACATGGACAAGCACTACCTGCGCGACCTCGCGGAGCGCGGTGTGAATGTGCCGAAGACGCAATTCATCGAACGCGGGGAGGCAACGACGCTGCTCGCAGCCATGGATGCCAATGGATGGAGTGAGGCCATTTTGAAGCCGGCGGTGTCCGGCGCAGCGCGGCACACCTATCGGCTGAATGCGGCGAACCTGGAAGCGCATGAGCCGGTGTTACGCGGGTTGCTGCGGGATGAAGCGATGATGTTGCAGCCGTTTCTCGGCAGCGTGCTAACGATGGGCGAACTTTCGCTGATGGTGATCAACGGGCACTGCACGCATGCGGTGCGGAAGATCGCGAAGACGGGCGACTTCCGCGTGCAGGATGATCACGGTGGCACGGTGCATCATCACACACCGTCGGCGGCTGAGATTGCCTTTGCTGAGCAGGCTGTCGCCGCCTGCCCTCAAGCACCGCTCTATGCTCGCGTGGACGCGGTGCATGATGAGTCGGGGGAGCTGTCGCTGATGGAGCTTGAACTCATGGAGCCGGAGTTGTTCTTCCGTTTTTTTCCACCTGCGGCTGATGCACTGGCGGCAGCCATCGCGGAAAGGTTGTGATGTAGACAGGCGAATGGGGGGGACAGGAGAATGCTACATTCAGATTCATGTATCCGCGTTCACAAAGCCATGCTGAAAGCTGAGGCTCTCCGACGCGAGTTTGCTCAGGTTCGGCATGACGCCCGGCACCTTACCATCCAGGAAGTCCATGGCCTCATAGCCGAGGTCATCGGCGGTGATGAACAAAACATTGAGCGGCGGCTCGGCGGCGTGGAGTGCGGCAAGCGACAGTAGAGATGCGAAGAGGACAAGGGACGGTTTCATGCGGGTCATGGGAGAGATCAACGGCGTGGTTGCTGAAGTAGGGGCCAGCTTGGGAAATGTCACAGAATCGGGCGCGCATGTGAAACTGACAAGCCTATGGCACCAGTCGTATGGGTTGCGGATTGCTCGCGAGCGCTTGGCGAATGAGTGGGTCCAACTTGGCTTTCAGATTCTCGGACGGAACGAAGGCGGTTGGCGTATCGGCCTGCTGCGTCATGATGAGGGCCGCGTATTTGCCGTCGGCGGCGATCCATGGTGCCCAGCCGAACTTGCCGGTGCTCGACCAGCGATTGATCGGGTTGTCGCGGGTGGGCGTCTGCCCGTTCTCCGTTTCGAGCCAGTTGCCCAAACCGTAATGATACTTTTTGCCGAGAAAGCCATAGGCGCTGTGGGTGATGGTGGTGGATGGGCCGAAGGCATCGGCATGCTGTGCGGCAATAGTCGCGGCATCCAGGAAGCGCGTGCTGCCATCCACGCCTAACCTCAATTGCATCATCAGAAAGCGCGTGTATTCAAGTCCGGTGCAGACCAAGCCTATTCCAGGACTGGGGTTGATGGGATTGCTGGCGCCGCCGTAGGTGCTCTCCGCGCTCCAGCCGAGCGGTAGGCGGAAATGCTTGTCGTAAAGTTCTCGCCAACTGAGGCCGGTGGCGCGCTCCGCCATTCGGGCGGCGATACGCATTTGGGTCACTCCCCCATAAAAAAAGGCGGAACCCGGGGGCGAGGCTGTGGGCGATTGGTCGTCATAAATCCGCAGGATCGCTTCTTCCAAGGTAATCCTCTTGTCCTCGGAAGCTTTCGAATCCGAGCTAATGCCCGCAGTGAAACTCAGCAGATGACGCAGGCGGATCTCACCCATGTTGCCGGACCACGGCCGACCCGCGCGGTCCACTAGGAGTGACTTGGTTTGCGTTTCCAGGGACAGGTCGCCGTGCTCCACGATCCGCAGGAGCACCGTGGCCGTGACCCACTTGGAGGCGGATGCGATGACCGCACGTCTTGAGTTGGAGAATCCGCCGAAGTTCCGTGAGAACACAACACCCGCCGGAGTCATCACTTCCAAGGTGAACCCGCCCGGAAACTCGGACTGCGATGCCTCGATCGCAGCGGTAACGGGCTGCCAGGGGTCGGTGGGCGTCGGCGAGACGGGGTTTTGCGCGACGGCGATGTGGGTGACAAGGGACGCCGCCAGCAGGGTTCGTATCAAGGATTTCAGTGTAGAGATGTGCTTCATAGTTGTTCGTGATTGCAGCGTGCCAGTTCAACCGGATGCGGGACAAAAAGTTGCTCGTGTGTGAATCCACGCGCATCGTCGGCGTCAGCAACAGGGCGGCGAGGAGTGTGCGGGTGGATTTCATGATTGGGGCGATCACTTGATCTTCCAAATCTTCACGTCGCTGATCCACACCGAGTTCGCGGCCGAGAAGCTGAGCCAGCGTTTGGACGGATGAGCGAAGCCTTCGGAGCGGTGGGACGCGACGATTTTGCCGTCGATGATCAGGCGCATCTCGTCGCCTTCAAACGCGAGCGTGAGGTCGTGCCATTCATTGTCGGCCTTCCACGGGACGGTCTTTTCTTTGGTTTGGAGAAGCGCGTCGAAGTCAGGCGGCAGCTTCTCTTTTCTGGCGAGGAACACCGCGCGACGAGCACGCATCTTTTCTTCGCTGATGCCGGTCTTGTTGTCGCGCAGCAGGATGCTAGTCGGGTAAAGGTTCGCGTAGCACAGATGGCCGGCGTGGACGCCCTTCATCTCGCGATCCACGTGGCCGATGGTTAAGGATTCCCCTTTGTTCAGCCCGGGGAATCGGAAGCGTAAGGTCGTGCCCCCATCGGCAAAACCAGCATTGTGATGAATATGAACGCCGTGGCCCGCCGTCTTTCCGTCGCTGTTGATCTTGAGGATACCGCCATCGAGATCAGCCTGCTTGACGTTCGGCGCGCGGTCGGCGGTCGCGCTCTCCCAGCCGTTGCCGATGGCCTTGATCCCGTTGCCGTCCAATGGACGGTTGAATGTGTCTTGAAAAATCAGCGTACCTTTTTTGCGAAGCCACGCTGTGTCATCGCGTGGAGCCGCGGATGACGTGGCTTCGTCGGCGCTCAGCGCAACCAGCGGCGCGAGCAGCAGGGTGGATATGAGTGTGTGTTTCATGATCTCAGTTCTTCTTGGCCCCAGATTCGTCATCACCACCCTCGGTCATGTCTTTGAAACTCGGTCCGACGGGAGGTAGGGCGCTCGCCCAATTTTCAAAACGAGTGCGGAGTTCCGTGACCTTCTCGGGATGTTGCGTGCTGAGGTCGTGTTCCTCTTTCACGTCATGCGCTAGGTCGATGAGCCGCCATTCGCGATGCTCCTTGCCGCGGACAAGTTTCCAGTCGCTCATGCGGATGGCTTGTTCGGCACGCCAGCGCCAGAACAGGGCCTCGTGCGGATCGGCGGTGTTTTGGCCAAGGAGAAACGGGAGAAGATTCACGCCGTCGAGTTGGACACCGTCGAGCGGCTTGACCTGTGCGGCGGCGACCGCCGTGGGCAGCACGTCGAGCGCGCTCACGGGCCGGTCATAGGTTTTGCCGGCGGGCAATTGCCCTTTCCACTGTACGATGAACGGCTCGCGGATGCCGCCTTCGAGTGTGTTGCCTTTCTTGCCTGAAAAGGGCGTATTCAATGAGCCACGGAAATGTTTGCTGCTTGGCGGCATGTCGGGCGTGCGCGTGCCGCCGTTGTCGCTGATGAAAAAGACGAGCGTGTTCGTCTCCAGTTCACATTCCCGAAGCGCCTTCTGCACCAGGCCCACGGCGTCATCCTGCTGTGCCATCACGCTCAGCACGCCAAGTCGATCTGGAGTGGCCTTGGGGAACCCTTCTTTGTAGCCGCCAAAGTCCACCTGCTGATAATGCGGCGCATGAAATGCGAGATAGATGAAGAACGGCTGCTCGCGATGCCGCTGAATGAAGTCCGCCGCCTTGCGTGCGAAGACGCGATCATCGTGCGCGTGTGGCGAGGGCGCTATATCGCTGCCTCTCTTCGCCACCTTGGCGTAATCCGCATAGCTAAAGCTCTCATCGAAGCCGTGCTGTGTGGGCAACATCTGATCGCTGCTCTCGCGCATCTCTTTCGGTGCCGATGCCTTGTCATCGAATCCGAGGTGCCATTTGCCAAAGTGACCCGTGGCATAACCGGCGGCCTTCAGGTGATCGGCCATGGTCTTGCCACCGCCCATGAGCATGAGCGGGAAGTTCGGATTCCCCTCGTGTCCGAAGCACTGCTGGTAGCGTCCGCTCATCAAGGCCGCGCGGGACGGCGAGCACTGCGGCGCAGTGACATAGCCCGCCGTGCAACGCACGCCATTCGCTGCGATGGCATCAATGTTTGGCGTCTTCACATCCGGCGATCCCTGACAGCCGAGATCAGCATAGCCGAGATCGTCGGCGATGATGACGATGATGTTGGGTTTGCCTTTCGGTGATTCAGCGGCGTGGAATGTGGTCAGCAGCGCGAGCAACAGAGCGAAGAGGAGTTTGAGCTTCATCGAATAAGGTTTCTTATTTCCACAAGGGATCGATTTGTTCAGCGTTCCACTTATCCCAGAGCGCTGACATTTGCTGCACGCGGGAGGGTTCTTGGGTGGCGAGATTTCGGGTCTCGCTGATGTCATGCGTGAGGTCGTAGAGTTGCCACTCCTTGCCATCGCGAATGAGTTTCCAGTCGCCAAGACGCAGGGCGTTCTTTTTGCCAACACGCCAGAACAAGGGACGTTCGGGCAGTTGCTTGGTCTTGCCGGTGAGCATGGGGATGAGGTTGATGCCGTCCAATTTTGCTTCGGCTTTGGTCGAAGGTTCTGGAGCTAAAGCACCAGCCACTTTCAGCGCTGTTGCGGTGGCGTCGATGGAAGCGACGGGTGCATCTATGACTTGCCCTGCGTTGATGTGATTCTTCCACGACGCAATGAAGGGCACCCGAATGCCACCATCGCAGAGTTCGCCTTTGCCACCGCGCAAGGGGGCATTGCTGGAGGTGAGTTCTTTGGTGGGGCCGCCGTTGTCGCTCAGGAAAACGACGAGCGTGTTCTCTTCGATGCCGCTGTCACGGAGTTGAGCGAGCACCTTGCCCACACTGTCATCGAGATGCGCGAGCATGGCGGCGAAGATGCGGCGCTGGATGTCTTCGATGTGCGCGAACTTCTTCATGTAATCGTCCGTGGCTTGCATGGGGCTGTGGACGGCGTTGTAGGCGAGGTAGAGGAAGAACGGCTGCGCGGAATGCCGGGCGATGAAGTCGCAGGCTTCACGCGTGAAGGCATCCGTGAGGTTCGCCTGTTCATCCACGGGCTGACTGCTGCGCAACAGCGGATTGTCGGTGTCGTATTCGGGTTCGTTCGAGCCGAGATGCGTGCTCCACACGATGCGGCCATCGGGTGAGGTCCACCGACCCTGACCGCCATCCGGCAGGGTCTTGCGCCGCAGCCATGTCGTCACTCCCTGCCACGGTTGCGGCACATAGAAATGCCCCTCGTGCAAAAAGCCGAAGAACTCATCAAAGCCGCGCCGCTGCGGATGAAACTCCGCCGTGCCACCGAGATGCCACTTGCCCACCAATCCCGTCGCATAGCCCGAGTCACGCAGACGGTCCTCCATGTGCGCTTCGTAGAGAACTTGGGCGCCATTGCGTCCGAAGCTGGACATGCCCACCCGCACCGGGTAGCAGCCGGTCATGAGTGCTGCGCGGGACGGGGTGCAAACGGAGGACGGTGCGTAGTAGTCGGTGAACCGGGCGCCCTCGGCGGCAAGCCGGTCGAGATTCGGCGTCCGGATCTTCTCGAAGCCCGGGCGGTTGCCCGGCGTCCAGTAGCACCCGACGTCGTCGTAGCCGAGGTCATCGGTGAGGATGACGAGAATGTTGGGTTTGGGTGGCACAGGACTGGCCGCGTGCAGCGTGACGAGCGGCGCGAGCAGCAGGGCGAAGAGGTGTTGAAGGAAGGATTTCATGATCGAATCAAATGGGATGGGGCTGAACGCGCGGCGTCGATCTTAGCGCAGCACGACGCGCGGGGCGACCCACGTCGCCCAGTCGCCTGCGGGATCGGCGAGGGGATCGACGATGAAGGCGATGCTGACTTCGCGACCACGGAAGTCGGCGAGATCGATCTCCGCCGGCACGCGCTCCGCGCCCTTGAGGTGGCGCGCGAAGACTTCGCGTCCGTCCATCTCGATGGCGAAGGCGGCACCGTTGCTCTTCGGGTTGTTCAGCAGCGCGTCAAAGGTGAGCAGGCAGCGCTTCGCATCCGCGGCGGGAATGGCGACGCGGTAGGTCAGCAGGGCGCGGCCTTTCGGCTTCGGATGCTGCTGCAGCGCATCCTCCGGCACTTCGTCCGGCGGGCCGATGCGCCGCAGCCCGACCGACTGCACATTCTCCTGCTGCGCCTTCGTTCGCTGTGCGACGAAGTCGAAGACCACGTGCCCCGTCTCGCGCTTCACCGCACGCGGCGGGTCGAACTTGGTCGCCACGACATCACTCCAATTCTTACGCCCGACGATGGGCAGCGCAAAGGCGAACGCGGCCTCTTCCTCCGGCGTGCCGGCCTTTTGCACGACGTCCCATAGCTTCCGCGCTCGGCCAACGCCGTTGACGTTCGCACTGCCATCGTGCTCACGGATGCCGAAGAGGAGACGATTCTCGTTCGGATGATCGACATGGCGATGATACAGGAAGGACTCGATGCCCGGCAGCGCCTGCACCTTCTTCCACGCGAGCGCGAAGGCGGCGGCTTGCACGAGTTCACCATCGGGACCGGGCGGGCAGTCAAAGCCTTGTTCGGTCAGGACGATCCGGCGGGGCTTGCCTTCGAAAAGGAAGCGCGGCTGGCGCAGGAAGGCGGGCAGCACCTCGAGATTGTGAAACGTGATCCGCGGTGCATCGAAGCGCAAGGGTGCAGAGCGGTCATTCCAAAAACTTGGCTTCCTGAGGTTCTCTGGATACGGATGATGCGCGAGGTTCCATGGGAAATCGCCTTCCCGTCTCGCACGCTCGTGGACTCCTTCCAGAACCTCCACGCCGGTGAAGTCGTGTGTCCGATCCGTCGTCGCGCTAAGCGTCCAGTGATGGTCGAGCGAGATAAAGATCGGGAAGTCCGCATGCACACTCCGCGTGGCCAGATCGGCGATGCGCAGCGCGACGCTGTATTCGCGCAACAACTCCTCCGGCTCGACAGCGCCGAGGTGATACCAGCCCCAGTGGTTCTGCACTTCGTTGCCGATCACCAGCCCAGCGATCTGGCCAAACTGCGCGTCCTCGCGCGTGTAGCGATCCACCAGCCAGTGGAGGATCGCACGGTAGAAGAAGACGCCTTCCTCCGTCGCCGTATTGAACGCCGCCGGGCCCTCCGGAACCGTCGCCGGATCGGTGAGGGGATGCACGAGCGGCGAGGTCCGTGACATGGTCTTCTGAACGGTATTCCCGAGGATGCCGGTCACCCGCATCTTCGCCGCGTGGAGCGCCTGCAAGTCGCGATCAAGCGCCGCGACCGCAGCCGGACGAAGTCCGATCTTTCTCCCCTCAAACTCGAAGCTGAGCTTGGGTTCCACGCTCTGCCAATCGATCAGCCAGCCGATGTTGATGTTCTGGTTCGACTGCCCGAAGCCGAGCGCCTTGCCATCTTCGACGTCGAGCAGGCAGGCGATCCCTTTCTTGTTCGCGAGCGAGCCGAGGGAGTTCGTCCGCTGCGGGAGCGCGGAAAAATCCGTGACATGCTGCGGCGGACCAAGCGCCTTTCCACCCGAGCGACGTTCAAACTTCGCGAATAGCCGGTCACGTTTGCCATCGAAGCGCGGCACTGTTGCCTCCGCCCCCTCACCACTCCACAAAACGTGGCCTTCTCCCGCCGCCGAAGTATGCAGCGGCAGCTCGCGAATCTCCGTCGTTCCCGCGCCGGGCGGCCACGCAAAGCGCAGCGAATCCGGCGTAACCGCGACACGTAGCGGTGGTTCGTCGGCGCGGACAAGACTGCCGAGAACGACGAGCGTGGCGAGCAGGCAAAAAGTGAGGAAGTCGAAGAAGCGGCGGGATTTCATGCGTGAAGTAAAACGCCTTTCGATTCGGGAATACATGGCCTAGGCCTGCCAAAAGTTGTTATCATCCTGCCATGCCACCCAAGTCCATCCAGAGAGCTTTTTCGCCAGCATGATCGATCCACGGGCATTCAGGCTCATGTATGATCAGCATCCCAACGTGTTCTTCTTGGTGAAGAATCGTGAGAGCCACCTCATCGCTGCCAGCTTGCCAATGTATTCCCGGCTCAGTCCACTCTCACGAGCCAGCCCATACTTGCTCAGTCCACAGCGCTCCCGCAGCTCTTGCAAACGTCTCGGAAGCCGCTCGCGGATGCGCTCGGCATAGTCGTGGGCGTCGTGGTTGTCCGGCACGGTGGGCATGGGAGATTCATGCAGATTGCCTTGCTGAGCGGCGACTCAGCGGCGTGGAGTGCGGCGAATGGCAGGAGAGATGCGAGGAGAACAAGGAGCGGTTTCATCGTCTGTGAGCGTGAAAAGATTCAAGGTGGGTGAGTTACTGCGTCAGAACCAAGGAGCAAAAAGGCCAAGCACGGGCATGGTTTCAAAAAGCTGCGGATGCGGGGCACACGGGGGCTATGGTGCGTCTCGGCAACCTGCTGAACCGACCCGCGCCAGATGGAGATCCAACTGAGGCTGTTGCCCTCTTCAGACGTGCCGCCGAGCTTGGGTATGCCAGTGGCATGATCTTCTTAGGCTTTGCCTATCGTGAGGGAGCAGGCGTGGCCTGTGACAACGAGAAGGCGGTCGATTGGTTCATCAAAGCCGTGGAAGCTGGTGACAGCCATTCGATGATTCATGCGGGCCGCATGTATTCGCGGCATCTTCATTGCCCTGAAGCGGCGATGCGCTGGTTTTTGCGTGCTGCTGAGGCCGGGCAGACTGAGAGCCACCTGGAGCTAGCGTTCATCTACGAGGACAGGAAATCTCCCCTGTATGATGCGGAACAGGCTGTGCACTGGTATCGCCTTGTTGCCGAGGCCAACGGCGGAAGCCGAGACCGTGCAAGGCTGGCGCTGGCCCATTTTTGCCGGAACGGCGAGGGCACAGCGCATGACCCTGCTGAGGCAAGAGCATGGCTCGTTAAAGTAATCGAAAGCGCCCCGCCCAAGTCTGCCTTCCTTCGAGAAGCCAAATCCTTGCTCCCCAAGTGGGAAGCGGAAATGCTTTGAACCTGCCGATGGATGCCCGGCTGATGCCACGGCTCATGAGCCAGGGTGGACGTTGCTCAAACCCATCGCTTCCCGGAGTTCCTGCAAGCGCCTCGGCAGCCGCTCGGCGTTCGCGGATGTTTTGCCCAAGTTTGTTTCATTCCGTGCGTTCTCACTACTTCGGCAATGGCACCTGCGCGGTGGTGCGCAGATACGCGATGAGGTCGCGGACTTCGTCGTCTTTGAGAGTTTTCAGCAAGCCCTCGGGCATCATGGAAATGGGAGATTTCTCGCGGGAGAGGATCTCGGATTTGGTGACGATGCTGTCTTGGCCCACGAGGCGGAGCGTGAGCTGCTGGTTGTCTTCAGCGGCGACCGTGCCGGAGAGGGTGCGGCCATCGCGAGTGGTGACGATGACGAGTTGATAGCTCTCCTGCATGACCTCGCTGGGGTTGATGATCTGGGCGAGGATGTAGTCA
>CANJVS010000017.1 GCA_947477755.1 Verrucomicrobiaceae bacterium
GACCCGGATGAGCTTGCAGCAGTTCCCGGGTAACCGTTTCAGTTTGGGTCAGAGCCAGCTCGCTGCCGCGAGTGCCGAGGATAAGGGTAAGTTGGGACATGCGCGGGAGGAATTCACGCAAAGCAGGCCGGACGCAAAGGAATGCTGCGCTATGAGTTGCCAAATTGTTACCAGCGAATGTTTTTTCTCGCCTTTTCGATGACTCACAGATGAATATGTCGTTTCGCTTACCGCCATGAAGATCCACCTCCTCCCACTACTGCTCCTCGCTGCCTCCACCCAGGCTGCTGACTGGCCCACCTTTCGCGGCGCCGACCGCTCTGACGTCTCCACTGAAACCGGTCTGCTCAAGAAATGGCCCTCCGCAGGACCCAAACAAGTCTGGATAAACAAGGATGCGGGACTCGGCTACTCAGGATATGCCATTGTCGATGGAACAATCTATACAATGGGAGCCCGCGATGCAGCGGAATACGTGATTGCCATTGATGCCACCACGGGCAAAGAAAAATGGTCCGCCGAAATCGGCTCGCTCCTGACCAACGGCTGGGGCGATGGCCCGCGCGCCACACCAACCGTGGATGCCGGCAAGGTCTATGCCATGAGCGGCAAAGGGAACCTCGTCTGCCTGAATGCTGCGGATGGCAAAGAAGTCTGGAAGACCAGCATGACCGATCTCGGCGGCAAGGTCCCCGGCTGGGGCTACTGCGAGAGCCCTCTGGTCGATGGTGCACTCGTCATCGCAACCCCCGGCGGTGCCAAGGGTACTCTCGCAGCCTTTGATAAGACCACCGGTAAACCCGCCTGGCAGTCCGCCGAGTGGTCAGATCCAGCTCAGTACTCCAGCATGATTGCGGCGACTCACAACGGAGCCCGCCAGCTCATCCAATTGACCATGCAGAGCATTGCCGGCGTGAATGCCGCTGATGGCAAACTTCTCTGGAAAACCGAATTCCCCGGCAAGACCGCCGTCATCCCAACCCCCATCTTCAAGGACGGGCAGGTCTTCGTGGCCGCAGGTTACGGCGTCGGTTGCAAGTCGGTGAAAATCGGTTCAGGCAATGCTGTCGAGGAACTCTACGCCAGCACCGACATGGTGAATCATCACGGCGGAGTGATCCTCGTGGATGGCTATCTATACGGCTACAATGACAAGGCTGGCTGGACCTGCATGGACTTCAAAACCGGCACCGTCAAATGGACGGAAAAGAAGGCTCTGGGTAAAGGTGCCATCCATTACGCCGATGGTTGTTTCTACCTTTTGGAAGAAAAAACCGGCACCGTGGTCCTGATCAAAGCCAGTTCAAAAGGCTGGGATGAACAGGGCCGCTTCACCCTCAGCCCGCAGACCACTCAGAGAAATCCTAAAGGTATGGTCTGGACCCACCCCGTCGTCAGCGGTGGCAAACTTTACCTGCGCGATCAGGAACTGCTCTTCTGCTATGATGTGAGCGGAAGGTGAAATCCAAAATCGAGCTCGTCAAACACAGTGGCTGAATGCATTACAGTCGATCTCTTCTCGCGTGCGAAACTCCAGCCACCGCTCAAGTTGGAGAACACTCGCGCAGCCCCCAGAACCGGAGTCTTTGACGTGCTCATTAATACCTTGGCTAAAAGAGCCTGCCTAACCCTAATTTACCCACCATCCGAGTCGACTTTTATCAAGGTATTTGGGCGTGTTGATAAATCAAAAGTCGTCCTTTCTGACCAGGTCGCCGGGTGATCGATTGCTCCTTAACGAGATTCCACATTTGGGGTGCCGATTGCAGCGAATCGGCCAACAGTCGATCATGCGCCCTGCGCTGATCGTCACGGGAAGAAAGATCCACAAAAACCCAAGTTATATGGCGTGCATCAAGCAATTTTAAAACGTCAGCAGAAGTATCAACCGCTGTCTTATAATCGCGCCCCATCCAGTCACTTGAAGCCAGTTCCTTGCTACCACGATAGACTCGCAGATTCGAGGGCGATCGAGAGTTGATCTGAAAGGTGGCGGCAGCAATGATAGCGCCTTCACCGCGTGGATCAGAACTAATCAACCAGTTCTCTTTTGGCTCAGTCAAAGTGGGGACTCCAACAAACCGAACCGCCTCAGCAAAGCCATGCACCTCTTTCTTCGGCAAGCTGGCAGCGAGCGTGAAAGCAGCTATCAACATCAAAGCGCCTAAAGGCCCTCCAATGCGCACGGGCAGATAGCGAATAATACCAAGGATTCCATAAGCAGTCGCCAGCATGATGACTGGCACCAGCGTCAGCATATAACGGGTGCTGAGCCCGACAGGCACCAGCACCAAGACGGCGAGAGCACCAATAAGCAACCCGGTCAGCGCGGCCCCCTCGTTGCTCATCACTCGTTTTGACCACGTCAGACGCAATCCGAAACCGGCACCCACAATAGCCAGCAACGTAATCCCCCAACCAAACACTGCCGGCACGGAGTGAAAATAATACGGAACGGCTTCGATGAAGTACTGACCGGGAGTGAGTTGAGTCATCCCCTCTTTGGAGATGCTGGTGGAGTAAAGCATCCAAGGTCCGGCAAAGGCAACAACTGGCAACGCTGCACACCACCAGGAAATAGAGCGGATCAATCGCCACCTGCCTGCCAGAAGAGTCGCAACGGGGGGCAGTAGGCACAAAAGCATTCCAGATCCCTTGGTGAGAATAGCTGCAGCCGCGATGCAACCCCAGACTAGTGCCTTTTTACATGTGGCCACACGCAAATAATCCGCCCAAACAACCACTGCCCCCAGGCATAAAACCGCCAGCAGAACATCTGACATAACATGCTGTGCCAGTTTCAATCCTACCGGCAACATGCAACCCAGTCCTGCAGCTAGCGCAGCCAACCATTGTGGTAAAAACCGCCGGCCAAAATGAAAAGTAACAGCAGCCAGAGAGGCTAGCAGGAAAGCTTGGAGTATAATCAACACCTGTGGTGAGGGAAAAGGCAGGAGCAAAACGCCCGAGATCAAATAATAGAAAGGCGGGTAGTGCCCCAGAGCCACTCGCGGAAAGTGATCATAATAGGCACGCGCAAACTTCATGGGGTGCTGGCCAAAGCCGCTGGCAAAGTAATCTCGCATCATCAGTGAGGTCACAGCATGAGCGGCCTCATCCGGATCCCCCCCTAAATCGGAGTCCATTGCCCCAGTGTAGAATGAAAAGATCAAAGCGAAGACGAAGCAGAGAATAAGTAGCGCAAACACTCGGAAAACTGAGTGTTCACATGGCTTGTCCCGGTTGGAGATGGCTGGCATTGTGCGCATCCTCAAAGGCCAATCTCGCAAAGTCAATCCTCCTTCACACCACAGCTGTTTTAAGAGCAACGAATGTTGGCTAATTTTGCAAACTCGATTATGGGCTGGCGTGATGGCAGTAAGCCCCAAACCCATCTATCTCTCAAGTCTCCAAGTTTTTCGTGGTCTCGCCGCGATGAGCGTGGTGGCGTATCACGCCTGCTTGTTCACGGAGCGGCAAAGTAACCGAATTCTTTTAGGTGGGTATTACCACTTTGGTGAATTGGGAGTGGACTTCTTCTTTGTTCTAAGTGGCTTCATAATCGCCTTCATCCATGGAGGCGAGTTAGGGATGCCTCAACATGCACCTCGCTATGTATGCAGGCGCTTTTTTCGTGTGTATCCCCTTCTATTTATCCTAACGAGCGCGAAATTAGGGCTCGAACTGGTCGCTTGGATGCGTGGCGGAGCGCCCCCCGATCTTTCTCGAATCATCTCTTCCTACCTACTCCTGCCCACCCTCGATGGCGCGATGCCTGTGATCACCGCCGCATGGACTTTAATGCACGAGGCGCTCTTTTATGCACTTTTCTTGATAGCGCTGCTATTGGGACGCCGAGCAGCAGCTTGGATTCTAGGAAGTTGGATGGTGATGATCATTCTAACCAATGTAGCAGGGGCTTCTCTTCATGGAATGCCGCGCCTGATCTTTGACGCACACAATGTGGAATTCGTATTCGGTGTGATTGCGTGTGTACTGTTCCGATTGAGGGAACGTCTGCGAGCTTCCCCCGCATGGTTAGGAGCTTCAGCCCTGGCGGTTCTGATTTTGGGAGCATACACATACAATCCCATTGGAGGGATGGACCAATCTCTAACCGTGCGCATGCTTCTCGGCTCGGGCTTTGCGCTGCTCATTTTAATGGCCGGATTGTGGGAACAGTGCCCCACTTCCATCACTTGGCCGAAATGGCTTTGTTGGCTCGGCGATGCCTCATACTCCATCTATTTAGGCCACTCAATGCTACTCATGGCAGGAATCAGTGCCGGAACGAAGTTTATTCCAACTGCTGAATGGTCAGGCTACGGGATTGCCATTCTATCAAGCCTTTTTTCTCTGGCGATCTGCGGATTGCTCTGGCTTTGGGTGGAACGCCCGCTCCTGCTTTGGTCTCGTCGTTGGTGCAAATAGGTTTCTTTTTTTGTTAGCAAAACCATTCCAAACCCATACTTGCATTGAGATTGACTCACGCTAACATCGTTCAGAATTTTCTAAACAATGCCCGCCCGAGCAGATTCATCCAACTTGAGCGCTCCTCTAAACTGGGATCGTGAAGTTCGGCGCTTTATCGAAGCGGGAGGAAATACAACGCACGCCTTTGGGCTGGGTCGCCTGATAGGACGGATGTTTGCATTACTCTATTTGAGCCCGCAGTCACTGAGTCTGGAGGAGATCGCAGATAAGCTCGACATCAGCAAGGCGGGAGCAAGTGCGACCGTGCGCCAACTTGAAGAGTGGCAAGCCGTGAGGTGCACCCCAGTTCCTGGGGATCGCCGTGACTTTTACGAGGCGGAAACGCGTTTCACCATTATTCTAAAAAAAGGATTACTGCCGGGATTAAGAAAAAAAATAAAATCGGCAGGCAACCAGATCGAACGCACGCTGAAAGCTCGCCCTACAGAGGATTTGCAAAACCTCGCCGAAGGCTACACCGCCACCGAATCTCAAGAAATTCGTAAACGATTGCGCGTAGCACGAAGCCTGCATCAGAAACTCGACGGCATCCTTTCGAGCAGTCTGTTGGAACACTTCCTTTAATTTATACCCTCTATAGCACCACCCAAATGGGAGGCGCCGATACATTTTTTACATCTGCCAACGGTCCCACGACCGAGGGCGGCAGCTTGCCCAAAAATGGTGGCGGCAATATAACTTGGTCTCATGTGCAAGTGGAGCGAATTGATAGGTGGCGACTGATGCGGCAACGAGGAGGCGTGGTTTGGTTCACCGGCCTATCCGGTTCTGGGAAATCCACCCTCGCCACAGGTCTGGATGCGCGACTTCATATACTACGCCGCGCCAGCTTTGTATTGGATGGCGACAACTTGCGCCACGGCTTGTGTAGAGACCTCGGCTTCAGTTCCAGCGATCGCACTGAAAATATTCGCCGTGCCGGTGAGGTAGGATGTCTTATGGCGGAGGCTGGCCTAATCGTCATATGCTCCCTCATTTCCCCCTTCACTGCTGACCGCCAACTTGTGAGAGAATCCTGTGAAAAACGTAACGTAAGTTTTCTTGAAATCTACGTCAATGCACCCTTGGCGGTATGCGAGCACCGCGATCCGAAGGGGTTGTATCGAAAAGCTCGTCAGGGACAAATTCCTGGATTCACAGGCATCGATTCCCCCTACGAGGCACCTGAATCACCAGATTTGGAGCTACGCACAGACCTCAATTCGCTGGATGAGTGTCTGGAGTCAGTTTCCAGGCTTGTCCTGAATGCAAATGCCTATGATGAAGGAGTCTAGAGTAAGTAATACTGATCAGGAAACAGTGATTCGCGTCGGCCATCACGAGTCTGGCTACTGGCGTGATGTGTGGAGCTATCGAGAACTTTTATACTTTCTGGCTTGGCGTGACATTCTGATCCGCTACAAACAGACAGTTGCGGGCAGCGCTTGGGCTTTGCTTCGGCCTGCTTTAAACACCTTGGTATTCACCATTCTCTTCAGTCGTCTGGGGAAATTTCCATCCGACGGGGTGCCCTATCCTGTGATGGTGCTGGCAGGAATGGTGCCATGGCAGCTTTTCTCTGGAGCCATTCTTGGCGGAACTCAAAGCTTGGTGTCAAATTCCAACCTGATCTCCAAGGTCTATTTCCCGCGCCTAATTATCCCCTGTAGCACGCTCGGCGTAGCACTGGTGGACTTTTTGTTTACGCTCATTCTTCTGCTCGGTGTGATGCTCTACTACAGCGTTATGCCAACGTGGCGACTGGCGACGCTGCCTTTATTGGTGCTGTTTGCGCTGCTGGCATCATTAGGGCCGAGCCTCCTAATTGCCGCTTTGATGGTGAAATTCAGAGATTTCAAGCATGTGGTTCCATTTATGATTCAATTGGGAGCTTATGTTTGCCCCGTCGGCTTTAGCTCAAGCATCGTGCCGGAAAATTGGCGGGTGCTCTATTCTTGCAATCCCATGGTGGGAGTGATTGACGGCTTCCGCTGGGCCATTCATGGTGGGGCTCCTTTGCATTTCCAAGGCCTGATTATTTCCATCCTCATCACTCTCTTCTTCATGGTGCTGGGTGTGTGGTATTTTAGAAAGACCGAACGCAGTTTCGCAGACGTGATATGAACTCAGACACCGTCATCAGCGTAGAGGGCCTCGGCAAATGCTACCGAATCGCTCATCAAGGCCAAGAAAGGGCAAAACAATCCAACACACTTAGTGAGCAACTTCAGCGTGCCGCATCCGCTCCAGTTCGCTGGATTCGAGACAGAAATCAAAGCACAACCAGTGAGGATTTCTGGGCACTGCGTGACGTTAATTTCGAAGTAAAGCGCGGCGAAGTGCTCGGCATCGTCGGACGCAATGGGGCGGGCAAGAGCACTCTGCTTAAGGTTCTATCACGCATCACCGAACCCACGCAGGGCGAGGTGCGAATCCGTGGCAAGGTGGCTTCTCTACTAGAGGTGGGCACGGGATTTCACCCTGAACTTAGCGGCAGAGAAAACATTTTTCTCAATGGTGCCATCCTGGGCATGAATCGCCATGATATCCGCAGACGCTTTGATGAAATCGTCGAATTTGCCGGCGTTGAAAAGTTTCTCGATACGCCGGTAAAGCACTACAGCAGCGGAATGTATGTGAGACTGGCTTTCGCCGTCGCTGCGCACTTGCAGACAGAGATTCTGATCATCGATGAAGTGCTGGCGGTCGGAGACATGGAATTTCAGAAAAAGTGTCTGGGCAAGATGGGGGAAGCGACCAAAGACGGGAGGACCGTCTTGTTTGTTAGTCACAACATGCAGGCCGTATCAACCCTGACAACACGATGTCTCCTGATGGAAAAAGGCTGTTGCAAGAAGGAGGGAACACCAGCCGACATCATCGCTGCCTATCTGGACAGCTCTTCCAGTTCTGGTGATGGCTATCTAGCTGAAAAGGGGCGGACAGATGCCCATGTAATGAGTGCTCGGGTCATAACCTCAGAGTCAGGCGGCACACATGTTTATGGACAGAAACTCCGCTGCGTATTTGAAATTTGGGTGCCAGAGGCGCTGCTTAATGCCTCAATTTCATTTCAGATTCTCGATTCACTAAGGCAGCCTATTGTTCATGCGTGGATTTTTGATTCCGACATTCCCTTGTTACGTAAACCAGGAGTGCAAAAGCTGGAATGCACCCTGCCATCACCGCGCCTTTATATGGATCAATACAGCATCTCTATATATTTGGCGGATACGCGTTCAAAGTCACTAATCGAGACCGTTGAAGCCGTTTGCCCCTTCCAAATTGTCATGCATGGAATGAATCGGGAATGGGCATGGGAGAAAAATGCATGCAAATATCTGGAGCAATGGAGTTGGAGTTTAGAATAATTTAATTGGAAAAGTTATGGCTTTATATTCAAGGTTTTTAAAAGTGCTAAACATCATGCTTCAAAAGGCGGGGTTAAAGCTGGTTAAGTTGCCCAAAGATCAATTGATCCCGAGCACGCTGCCGGACGAAGTTTTATATAGCCGCCCAGAAAGCCAATATTTGCTGTTTCGCCCTTGGAATAGCCAATCTCTAGACGTTTGGTTGCGAAAGGAAGTCACGAACAACACTATGCTATCGCGGCAAAAATTGTACTATATCTTAAGCTTAATGGAGCACACGTTAGGCCTGGAAGGGGATGTGCTTGAAGCAGGTGTCGGCAATGGTGGCAGCGCACGTTTGTTGCTGGACCTCATCGAGGCAACTAAGAGTCCAAAACAACTTTGGTTATTAGACACTTTTGAAGGCTACAAAAACATCCACCCATCTAAAGACGGGACACATGTCAAAACAAATGACTGCCGGTGCAATAGTTTGCAGGATGTAAAAAAACTGCTCAAGAGCGAGGAATGCCGGGTACAATTTATCGAAGGAGTCATACCCAATACCCTGGTAAAAGTTCAGTCGCAACACTTCAGTTTTGCTCATATTGATGTGAATCTTTATGAGCCGACGAAAACGTCTTTTGAGTTTGTGCTGAATCGACTCACAAAAGGCGGCGTGATCATTTTTGATGATTACAACTGGCCCGCCACTTATGGAGCAAGGCTAGCTATTGATGAAGTGTGCGCGCAATATAAGTTGCGCCCGATTAGCGTGCCAGATTCAACCCAGGCATTCCTGATCAAATAGTCATGGTATTGATCACTCACGCCATGGCTTGCGACTCAATAGTTAATATATTTATGCGCGTTAAAAACTTCACATCCATATTTCCATGTCTTGGTTAATCTACCACTCTTGAAAGAGGAAGACTATCTGTAAAAGTCCTGCCCGGACGATGAATTATAAATGCACTTATCCGTTTACCATTCAGATGACATTGGAGCTCAAGGCAGATATGTGAACACGCTGGTTTTCTAGAAACCTTGGAACATGTGCATAATCCCGTAGTCTGACTCCAAGCCCAAAAAGAACATTTCATGCCCCAACACATGATTTTGGCAGTGCCTGCACACAACACGATGTCTGGTCGCGCCAAGGAGCCCTTGTGCTGTCTTGGCTCTCCCGTGCACACACGTTCCTGGTAGTTCTGAATAGAATGTCGACCTAACTATTTCCACAATATGACAGCTCCTGCCTCAATCTTGCCCTCACTGAGTGAAGAAAATTATCTACAACAACGGCTGTGTCCTAGCCCTGGAGATGATATATACCTGCACCTCAGCGATTTGAGATTGGCAATGAGCCGAGTAGCGGACGACAAACCCATGCGCATGCTGGATTTCGGATGCGGAGGCTCTCCCTATCGCAGTCTTTTTCCCGCTGCGGAGTATTTACGGGCCGACTTGCCGGGCACTCCTCATGTCGACTATGAGATCGAACCTGGTGATGAAGTGACGCCGTTACCTATCGAATCCGGAACTTTTGATCTTGTGCTTTCCAGCCAAGTTCTGGAACATGTCCCAGATCCCTCATCGTATTTGCGTGAAGCACACCGCGTGCTGAAGACTGGGTCACTTATGGTGCTCACCACGCATGGCATCTTTGAAGATCATGGTTGCCCCAATGATTTCTATCGTTGGACCGATGCAGGACTAGCACGTGAATTGATAAGCCACCATTTTGAAATTGTCCAGGTATGGAAACTAACGACGGGACCGCGCGCAGTCATGTTCCTGCTTGAGCATGCCTTTCCCAAAGTAAAATCGCGCACTATTTTCGGTGCCTGTCTCTGGCCTCTTCGCCATGCTCTTGTGAAGCACCGTGCTTGGTGGCATAGGCAGTGCGATGCGGTATTCGGCGCCAATCGTGTAGTGACGACCGATTTGGCCAAGCATCGTTTATACATCGGCCTAGGCTTTGTTGTCCGCGCAGTCTGACACTCAGTCCAGAAACCCTGCATGTGACCCCCTAGTTTGTTATATGAGTTCAAAAGGCAATCATGTGGCTTTTATCACACTGCACCGAGCAGGAAATGGTGGATCGGAAATTCTGTGGTCTCAGTCCGCCAAGCAACTTCACGACTCAGGCTATCGAGTCAGCGTTTATCACCACGTTCGTTCCCCAGTGATTGAGGCAAAACTCCCGTGGGCAGCATTTGCTAATTCCTACGCCTGCTTAGAGGACAGATCTAGCTTTCTGCAGCGTGCTGCTAAAGCTATAGACAGTCGCCTTTTGGGTAACAAAAAGAAGTCTAAACTCTATAAATATCTCGCTAAAACTCGCCCTGACTTCGTGATCATTAATTGCGGTCATCTCTGCGGTTCACCGTCTGCAGCTGCTTGTCGGGAATTGGGTATTTCCTACGGCATGCTTGTTCAATTGGCTAATGATACACAATGGCCATCTGATTCATGGCGACAAGGTTGCCGTGAAATGTACTTGAGTGCCAAGTTGAATGTATTCGTTTCAAAGAGGAATCAGGAGATGGTTGAAACCATGATCGGTGCAAGGTTGAATAACGCCGCGTTGATAAGGAATCCTTGCTTGATTTTGACAAAAGCACCTATCTCTTGGCCTCTTGGAGAGACTCTACAGTTTGCACTGCCCGCACGTTTGGAAATTCATGACAAAGGGCATGATATCCTTTTGAATCTGTTGGCGACTCCCAATTGGATGGATAGATCTTGGATACTTAATTTGTATGGCAAAGGCCATCATCAGCAGGGTATCATCGATCAAATAAAAATGCTCGGCATTGAGACACGCGTAAGAATTCATGGACATGTGACCGATGTAAAGAGTATCTGGCTGGAGAACCATCTGGCAGTGTTACCCTCTCGTGCCGAAGGCTTACCACTAGCGCTGATTGAGGCCATGAGCGCCGGGCGCCCATCAGTGGTCACCGATGTCGGGGGCAATGCAGAATTGGTGGAAGAAGGCGTGAGCGGATTTATTGCCGAAGCCCCCGCGTTATCGTGTCTCTCTGCGGCCATGGAGCGTGCTTGGGCTCGCCGTCACGAGTGGGGGCAAATAGGGGTGAATGCACATAATCGTGTGGCTGAATTGTGGAAGATAGACCCCGCCGAAATCCTTACTAGGCATGTCATCGACTGCTGTAATGCTCAAAAATTTGTGTGAATTTATCGCGGAAAATAGCCTCATGAAAAAGTATCAAATCAATCGCTCCTGGCAGGACTGGGCTTCCTCTATGGAAGATTCTGAGGAAATTAAAAAACGTGCCAAAACAGAACCTGGTGACCGTTTTTATCTGTGTCTATCAGACCTGCAATTGTGGATGGAAAAGAACTTTGCAGGCCAGAAAGGTGCAGTGCTCGACTACGGATGTGGAGGCAGCCCCTACCGACATCTCGTCCCTGAAGCCTCTTACAAGAGGGCAGATGTCGAAGGATTATCGAACCTAGACTACGTCGTTCACCCAGACCTTCCTCTGGAAGCACCAGATTGTTGCTTTGATGCTGTAATATCGACCCAAGTTTTGGAGCATGTCGCAGATTTCCAAAGTTACCTAAAAGATTGTTGTCGACTATTGAAACCCGGTGGTCGATTGCTTTTGACGACACACGGTTCCTTTGAGGATCACGGAATGCCTCACGATTACTACCGCTGGACTGGTTTTGGTCTTCATCGGGAGTTGGAACTGGCGGGATTAAACGTCATCAAAATTAACAAACTCACTGTGGGCCCACGATACTTGATTCATGTGATTGAGGGTCTTGTAGGTTCCACCTCATCAGGGAAAAGTGGTATTTTCTCATTACCATTCGGCCTATTGAGAGTTTTGATGAGGCAAAGACCCTTGATCCAGCGGCTACATGAGTGGACCAACTTGAATTTTTCAAGCTATCGGATCACTGGCAACGACGAAGAGCGTGCATTCCGATCCTATGTCGGACTAGCCTTAGAAGCTCAAAAACCTGTGACCTAACGCGTCTGTATCTATGGCAAGCTTAGTTGTATAAATTGCAATGTCCATTCGCGATCCTTGGCTCGACGTGCTGCGCGGCTTGGCAGTTTTGATGGTCGTGCTTGCCCACTTGGAATTGCCCGGCTATGACGCACCACTTCTAGTGACCCATACACTGGACCTCTTTGCGTCAGCAGGCGGACGGGCCGGAGTGGACTTGTTCTTTGTGCTTAGTGGATTCCTAGTTTCGGGACTTCTGTTCAAAGAATTCGATGCAAGCGGACAGGTGAAAGCAGGTCGATTTTTGATTCGCCGCGGATTCAAGATTTATCCAGCCTTTTGGGCGGTGCTTTCCTTTATTGTGACCGTTCGACTGTGGAAGGGGCACGGGGTGCCTCTGGACCGTCTGACGGGAGAATTATTGTTCCTACAGAATTATCTAGGACGCCTGAGCGACCCGCACTGGACATTGGCCGTAGAGGAACATTTCTATCTTCTCCTCGCAGGTTTGTTTGTCTGGCACTCACACAGCAAACGACCACGATTGGCGGAAGGAGGCTGGGTGCCTCTAACCTTTATCACGATGGCTCTTGGCTGCCTGCTGTGGCGTTTTACGGCGTATGTTATCTGGCCAAACTCCACTGAACTGGTTCTGATGATGAGCCATGCGCGTATGGATGGATTATTTGTCGGCGTGCTGCTTGCTTGGGGCTGTCGCACACTCCAGTGGCACTCCTGGGTTCAGGCACGCCTGAAAATTCCTTTATGTATGGGTATTGCTTTCCTGTGTTTGCTGATTCTACATAGCGGGCTAAAGGGGGGGCATGGTTGGGCTGAATATGCCGGCATGAATATAACCGCAGCGGCAGCGGCGCTGCTGCTGCTGGTCGGTATAGGGCAAGGGCGCGCTCTGAACCAGCCTTGGTGGCGCGCTTTGGGCATGGTAGGAAAGCACTCGTACAGCATCTATTTGTGGCACACACCATGGCTCCGTTTTTTGCAACCTTACGTCTCAAAATATCTACCGTGCACAGATCTCTGGTGGGTTTCTTCCATTCTAGGTATTGGTGGATCCATCGCGCTGGGGCGGTTAATGGCAGCGATAGTTGAAAAACCCTGTTTACGCTGGCGTGACGTGTGGTTCCCGCCCGCTTTCACGACTCACCCAGCCCCTGTGGATGGACGATAAAACAAACGCCCGTGCTATCTAACCTCATCAGAACTTCGATGGATCCGTGGCATGATCTTTGGGCAAACCGTGAGTTGATCTGGGTGCTTTTTACCCGCGATTTGAAAGCCTCATTCCGGGGCAGCCTACTCGGCTGGGTTTGGCTGCTATTGCCGCCGCTGTCCACCACGGCAATCTGGATTATGCTGAATCGTTCGCATGTCGTCAGTTTCGCCGACCCCGTAGTGCCATATCCTTTATTTGTCCTGACTGGAACAGTCATCTGGACGGCCTTCACCCGCGCCGCGCTTTTGCCCTTGCAGATTTTCCAAGCTTCAAAGCCGGTATTCACAAAGATCAAGGTCTCACCCGCAGCCTTTCTTGCAGTGGGTCCTCTTCGCTCTTTTTTTGACGGGCTCATCTTCCTGCTCCTGCTAATATTTTTATTTCCAATATTTGATCATCAACCACCACTGACCGTGCTTCTGCTGCCTCTTGCCATGATCGTGGCCGTAGCACTTGGCACAGCCTTGGCATGGGCACTGATCCCTCTGGCTGCACTTTATACTGATATTCAGCAAGCAATGCCTCTGCTCTTTTCAGTTTTCATTTATTTGGCCCCCGTAGTTTATCCGCTGCCGGAAAGCGGATGGATGCGCAAAATCATGATGCTAAATCCACTTACTTCCGTCATCGCCGCAGCTCGTGATTGGAGCTTCAAAGGAGGCACCATTTGGTGGCCTGAATTGTTCGCGGCATTTCTCCTAGCCTTGCTTGTTTGCTGGTTGGCACTATTTATAATGCGTCTCATCATGCCACACCTAGTAGCCCGCATGGGCATGTGAGTAATGAAAAACTAGACCATGAATGAGATCCTGATCAATGTGCAGGGCATCGGAAAAAAGTTTTGCCGCAATCTCAAAAAATCACTTTGGTATGGCCTATGTGATTCCACCAAAAGCCTTTTTGGCAGATCGGTAGATGCCTGCTCAGATATCCTTCGCAAAGATGAGTTCTGGGCGATTGAAGATGTCTCGTTCAAGGTGCGTCGAGGTGAATGCCTAGGCCTCGTCGGAAAGAATGGCGCAGGCAAAACCACTATCCTCAAAATGCTCAGCGGACTCATCCTGCCAGATCATGGCAAGATTGAAATGTTCGGACGTGTCGGTGGCTTAATTGCTCTCGGCGCAGGTTTCAATCCTTTACTCACCGGCCGAGAAAACGTTTATGTCAACGGAGCCATACTTGGTCTGCCGCGTCGAGAAATCAACGCACGCATGGATGAGATTGTTGCTTTTGCCGACATCGGATCATTCATGGATGCGCCGGTTCAGAGCTATAGCTCAGGAATGTCTGTGAGATTGGGGTTTGCCATTGCCGTCGTTCTTGTAAAACCTGACATCCTCCTGCTAGATGAGGTGCTGGCCGTAGGTGACATGGGATTCATGATCAAATGCCTCAACGCCGTGCGTGAACTCGCCAACAAATGTGCGGTGGTATTCGTGTCGCACAACATGCAGTTCGTTTCTTCGTTTTGCTCTGAGGTTCTTGTGCTGAATAAGGGTAAGGTTCATCTCCACGCACTTTCCGTAGCAGAAGGAGTGGATGCATATCTTCGATTATTCCCGATACCCGCAGAGGCAAGCGGCTCAGGTGGGGCTGAGATCACGAAGGTAAGTATACATTATGATGGTGAAAGCGGCACAACCGACATCGCACAGGGAATCAACGCCGCATTGGATTTCCATCTGTTAATTTCGGGGGAAACGATGGATACGATTCTAAACGTTTACATCATGGATCAGGCCCAGACGCCCATCATCTGCTATCCAGACGTCCCACACCCTCTCAGACGAAATGCTAACGGCTCTCGCGCTGCCATGCTGCGCTTGCCACTCGGCAGCCTCGACCTAAATGCGGGACACTATTCCTTTGTTATTGGAGTGGCTGAACGCAACAGCAACCTTTGTCTAAAACGCGAGCAAGGATTAGCACCATTTCAAATTCTCGCAGAGGTTATGCAATGGGGGTGTATTGTGCGAGAGTCCTCAGCGGAAATATTGGCAAACTAATCTAATGCACAACTTCGCAGGGATTCTTTTGAAGCGCATTCTCGATGCCCAGTTCGCAGAACTAGCGGATAATCACGACACCATTCGGTTTGGTCGTGAAAAAAAAATGAAGGGCTTGCGGGAATTTCTTCGCAGGCAGTTTCGCAATCTTGGATTTTACAGACGAGATTACCTTTGGCCGCGAAATCAGGAACGAAAATTGGACCAATGGTCACCCCATTTTTCGGCGCTTGAAAAGCTATTTATTTTATTAGACGAAACCTCGCGCGCTTTGCTCGTGGATGTTGTCGCCTATCGTATAATGGGGCAAGGGCACATTCGGTTGCCACTATCGTGTCCAGATCACCACTCTAATCACCAACGAGTTTTAGCCATTGCCGACATGACTAGCAAACTGCCTATCCAAGTGGGAGGCTTCGATCTTGTGCTCCATAATCTGCAAATACTCGGTTGGGACATCAAACTTTTCATGCCTCCTGGCGGCCCCCTTACAACCTATATTATAGAACAGTACGCGCAGCCACAGCATGGTATTCGTGTCAGACAAGGCGACGTCGTGCTGGATTGTGGTGGCTGCTGGGGTGATACCGCTCTTTACTTCGCACATTTAGCCGGCAAAACTGGACGGGTCTTAAGTTTTGAATTCATGGAGGAAAATCTCGACATTTTCCGGAAAAACCTAGTGCTCAACCCCACACTAGCCGACCGCATCGAGATCGTGGAGCAGCCGTTATGGAGCCGCTCGGATATTAAAATGAATTTTTCTCAATCCGGTCCAGCGAGCTGTGTGACGGAAAGTGGTCACCCTGATGGGACTCACAACTCCATCTCCATCGATGACGCCGTCGCAAACCGACGGATAGAACGGGTGGACTTCATCAAAATGGACATTGAAGGAGCAGAATTCGAAGCTCTGCAAGGGGCCAGAGAGACCATCATTCGGCACCGCCCAGATCTTGCGTTATGCGTTTATCATTCAATAAAAGATTTCACCCGTTTAGCCGAATACGTGGACGCTCTTGAATTGGGATATCGCTTTCATTTTGGGCATTTCACCATACACCAAGAAGAAAGCGTGCTTTTTGCCACAGCGCGATGAAGACGGCTCAGCGATCATGAAACTGGCGGTCATGCAACCCTACTTCCTGCCTTACATCGGCTACTTCCAGCTCATCGCGGCAGTGGATCGCATCGTGATGCTGGATGATGTGAACTACATCAACCGTGGGTGGATCAACCGCAACCGGCTGCCGGTCAATGGCAATCCCGCCTGGTTTACCATGCCATTGGTTGGAGCAAGTCAGAACAAGCTGATCAATGAGATCGACATCCTGCCCGACGACGGCTGGAAAAGCCGCATGACTTCGGCCATCAGCAATGCTTACAAAACAGCCCCTCAGTACGCCAGGGTCATGCCCATCCTTGAGCAGTTCCTCACACGCGCCAACGGTAATCTCAGCACCTTTCTGCATCATAGCCTGCGCACCGTTTGTGATCACATCGGCATCCGCACTGAGATCATTCCCACTTCCAGCGTGCATCCAAAAGGTGAATTGAAAGGTCAGCAGCGCATCCTCGACATCTGCCATCGTGAACAAGCCGCCACCTATGTGAACTTGCCGGGAGGTCGTGAGCTGTATGAAGCCGGTTTCTTTGAAGAAAATGGCATCAGCCTCCGCTTCCTCAATCCCGCCTTCTCTACACTTAAAGCCAGGCACAGCACTGCGGAAGGGCCGGTTTTATCCATCCTCGATCTACTCATGCTCAACGAACCCGCAATCGTGCTGGAAGCTGCCATGAGTCATAGCCTCACCAATTCCTAAAACCCACATCATGACTCTCGAAAATGTATTTGCCGAAGTCTTTGCCATTCCTGCATCAAGTGTTCATGACACATTGGAACTGCGCCAGATCAGCTCTTGGGACTCCATGAGCCACATGGTCCTCATCTCACGCATTGAGGAAGTCTTCAACATGCAGCTCACGGGCGATGAGATCGCCGACCTGAGCAACGTCGGAGATGCACGGGCGGCGCTTCGCTCCCGCGACCTCATATCATGAATCTCGCTGAAGCCCAGGTCATCATTACCGGCGGTGGTCGTGGCATTGGTCGCCACCTCGTCGGGCGCCTTGCTGAAACTGCCGCACGCGTCGCCGTCTTTGAGCGTGATGTTGAAGCCTGTGCTGCATTGAATGCAGAACTGCCGGACAAAGTCATCGCCGTTCCTTGTGACGTCACCGATCCAGAGGCCGTGAAGACAGCCCTGCAGCAGGTTTTTGATTCCGGTTTTGAACCTGATGCGCTCGTGAACAACGCAGGCATGATCTATAGTTCACCTCTGGTGAACATTCTCTCTCGTCAGGACCGCGTCCACTCCGTGGACATGTGGCATCAGGTACTCGCGGCCAATCTCCACTCCGTGTTTTACGTCACAGGTCAGGTGGTTGATCGCATGATCAGCCGCCGCAAAAAAGGCGTGATTGTTTCCATCAGCTCCATCTCCGCCAACGGCAATCC